>DASUME010000294.1:0-12478 GCA_036277895.1 Polyangiales bacterium | reverse complement strand
GGTGAGCGATCTGCACCGCATCGCAGCTGCGGGCGGCACCACCAAGGCCGTGTTGATCGACACCGGCAACCCCGGTGCCACGGCCAGCGCGTTCAGCGCCGCGATCGAGCAGATCCGTCAGGCCACCATCTCCTGCACGCTCGCCATTCCGAGCCAGGCCGAGGCCGGACGCGCGTTCGACAAGACGAGCGTGGTCGTGCACTACGACGGCAGCGCCGGCTCCAACGAGCTGGTCTACGACAAGGCCTGCACGGGCAACATGGGCTGGCACTACGACGACGCCGAGGACCCGACCCAGATCGTGCTCTGCGACCAGACCTGCGACAGCGTGCGCAAGGACGCCGCGCCGAAGCTCGCAGTCGAGTTCGCGTGTGAGCCGCTGATCGTCATCTGACGCCCTTGCGCAGCGCGGCGAAGCAGCGTGCGATCAGCGCGCTCAGGCCGAGCTCGGGTGCATCCACCCAGCGCCGCACCGCCAGCGCCATCGCCTCGAGCGCGACCGCGGCGGTGATGTCGGACTGCAGCGAGCCCTCCACGTGCTTGCCGCGCTCGCGCAGCACCTCGGCGAACCAGGTCTTCCAGCGATCCTGCTGCAGCAGCTGCTGGGCGAGCAGCGAGCGTGTGGCCTCGGTCAGCTTGAGGATGCGCAGCGACTGCTCCGGGTCCTGGTTGTAGAACTCCGAGGCCTCGGTCAGCGCGCGCTCCATCGCGGTCAGCCCTGGCTCGCGACTCGGGCGCGCGCGCAGCAGCGCCACCGCGCGGCGCGCGAACTGGTCGAAGCGCCACAACACGACCGCATCCTTGCCGTCGAAGTAGCGGAAGAACGTGCGCCGGCCGATGCCCGCCGCGCGCGCGATGTCGTCGACCGTGCTCGCCTCGTAGCCGCGCTCCGCGAACAGCCGCAGCGCGTGCTCGCCGATCGTGGTGCGGACCGACTCCTGCTTTGCCTCCAGCAGGCTGGGCGTGGCGACTGCCTGCGACTTGGACATGCGACCCCGACCTTGCCCGAACTCGCTTTTGTTCGCCAGCACATGGCACCCTGTGCTAGCAATGGCACTCGGTGCCACCTAGGCGCCTTGGTGCCAGCCGAAGCGCGCGGCTGCTCCCGCGCGCGAGCAAGGAGAGGATGACCATGGAGCTCCCGCTTGGACCGCGCAGCTGGCCGCTGCTGGGCGCGCTTCCGCAGATGGTGCGCGACCCGCTCGGTTTCTACGCGCACATGGGCCACGACTTCGGCCCGGTCTCGTACGCGCGCATCGCGCACGCCCACGTGTACCTGGTCGCCGAGCCGAAGCTGGTGGAGGAGCTGCTGACCAACAAGCAGAAGCTCACCATCAAGGACGCCACCACGCGCACGCTGCACCCGCTGGTCGGGCTCGGCCTGCTAACCAGCGAGGGCGAGCTGTGGAAGCGCCAGCGCAAGCTGGCAGCGCCCGCGTTCTTGCCCAAGCGCCTGAACGACTACGAAGACACCATGGTGCGCTGCGCGCGCGACGCGTTCTCCCGGTTCGCCGACGGCGAGCGGCGCGACTTCCTGCAAGACAGCATGCGCGTCACGCTGGAGGTCGTCGGGCGCACCCTGCTCGGCATCTCGGACACCGCACGCCTCGACGAGGTGAGCCAGCTGGTCGACGAGGTGCTCGCCTACTACCAGGAGCGCGTCCACAACTGGGGTGCGCTCTTGCCGAGCCGCTTCCCCACCCCGCGCTTCCGCCGCTTTCAGCGCGCCAAGGCCGGCCTGGATGCGTTGCTGCGCGAGGTGATCGAGCGCGTGAAGCGCGACGACCGCGACGCCGATCACCTGCTGGCCCGGCTGGTGCGCGCGCGCGGCGAAGACGGCCAGGGCATGAGCGAGCAGCAGCTGCTCGACGAGGCGGTGACCATGCTGCTGGCCGGCCACGAGACCACTGCGCTCACGCTGATGTACGTGGTGCACCTGTTGTCCACGCACGCGCGGGCGCGCGACCGGCTGCGCGAAGAGATCGACGGAGTGCTCGGCGATCGTGCGGCGCGTGCGGACGATCTCGAGCACATGCCGTTCCTCGACGCGGTGATCCGCGAGGCGCTGCGGCTCTACCCACCCGCCTACGCGTTCGGGCGCGAGGTGGTCGAGCCGTTCGAGCTGGGCGGCGTGTCGTTACCCAAACACGCGCAGCTGATCGTCTCGCCGTGGGCGATGCACCGCAACCGCAAGTACTGGTCGGAGCCGGAAGCGTTCAAGCCCCAGCGCTGGCTCGACGGCGAGACCAAGAAGCTGCCGCGCTACGTGTACATGCCGTTCGGCGGTGGCCACCGGATCTGCATCGGCAGCCACTTCGCGATGCTGGAGGCCGCGCTGCTGACCGCCACGCTGATGCAGCAGGTCACGCTCGACGTGCGGCCCGGACACCGGCTCGAGCTCGCGCCGGTGGTCACGCTGCGCACCGCGCGCGGCCTGCCCGTCACGGTCACGCGACGCTAGCGAGGTCTGCGAGCAGGCGCTGGTACGCGTAGGTGGTCTGCTCCAGGTTCTCGAGGACCCACGCGCGCTCGCGCTCGGGAACGGTGCTGATCATCGCCAGCGCCTTCTGGATGTGGTCCTCGTCCTCCTCGGCGTGCAGCTCGAGGAAGCTGGCGCACCTGGGGCCGAACGCGCCCGTCACCGCCTGCACGATCTGCGGGCCGTACGCGGGACCGAACGCTTCGAGCGCGACGATGTAGCCGAACAGCGCGCTCGGGCTCTGGTGCTCGATCTTGTAGTACTGCGGCTCGTAGAACAGGCGCGTGCTGTGGCGCTCGGGGAAGGCATCGAGCGACAGCCCGAGCTGCTTCAGGTCGTGCACACACAGCTGCTCGTGCTTCTTCTCCTCCGTGATGTGGGCGGCGAAGCGGTAGTGCAGCGCATCGCCGCGCTCACCGTGCTCGAAGCGCGCGCCCGCGCACGCCAGCAGGCGTGTCGAGTGCCGCACGTAGAAGTAGGTCTGCGCGAGCCAGCCAGCGTACGCGTCGCGACGCTGCCAGGGAAAGCTCTCGGCGGCCGCGCGCATGCTCGCGGTGCAACGCTCCAGTTGTTCGATCACGACACACCTCCATCGAGCGATACGGCCAGCCGTTGGATGAGTGGCTCGGTGCGCGCATCGAGCGGCTGACGCTGGCTGCCGCGGTAGACCGCGACCAGCGTCACGGGCACGCCGTGCAGCTCGGCCTTGCCGATCGGCTCGGCACCGAGCGCCTGCGTCAGCGCGTCCATGCCGCGGTCGTCGCGCATCGTGCCCAGGATCGCGTCGGCGTCGGAGCGAAAGAAGCGCTCGATGCACATCGCAGTCACGAGCGCGGCCAGCGACACGCCTTGCACGCGACGCCACGGGCGCGCGACCGTGATCTGGTTGCCGATGCACACCTGCGGGCCGGCCCGCATCGCGGCTTCGCGCGCGCTCTCGGGCCAGCGCTCGAAGTACGAGTCGCCGAAGCTCATCGGCAGCGTGAGGTCCACCCAACGAAAGCACGACAAGGCCACGCACTCGTAGCCGTAGAAGATCGCGCCTACCTCGTCCTGCCGGGTGAACTGATCGGACGGGACGTGGGCCTCGCCATCCAGCTCCAGGAAGGTCTCGGACCAGACGTCGCTCCAGACGCGGTATGCCTCGCCGATCAGCGGGACGTCGGCGGTGCCGATCCGCCGGGGTCGAAGCAGTCGATAAGAGAGGAGCGCGGGGTCGAGACGCGGACGTTCCGCCCTCGCCGTCGCAGGGGTCGCTTGCAGAGGTCGAGCCACAACAAATCCCGTTTCTGCTGCCACTTACGTTCCCAAATGGGAGTGCAACTACCGCTGCCTCTAGCGTAGGGCAATGTGCGTCGTCAACCGCAAACACGCGAGCAAGTGCGCGTACATGCTCCGCAATCTCACTTGCGCCCCGAGCGGTTGAAAGCTCCCCTTCATGGACGGTTCCTGCGTACTATCGCCAACCGAATCCTGCCCAGTGTTCGCGAGAGGGGGCGACGTGCCGAGTCGTGTCGCAGTGATCGTGTGGCGAGACGTACTCGTGCTCTGCGACGACGGTCGCAGCGTGGTCTCCGACTACGCCGAGCTGTTCGAGATCGGCAACGAGCTCCATCGCTGCCATCCCCACGGATGGGGTCTGCTGATCATCATCCCGCCCAACGCCACGCCGCCGTCTGACGCGGTGCGCCAGGCGATCAACGACACGCTGGTGAACGCGCAGGCCTCGCTCCGCGGGGTGACCTGGGCGATCGAAGCCGATGGCTTTCAGGGCGCGATGGCGCGCGCGGTGCTCGCGGGCATGCGCTTCCTGACCAGCACGCCCTACCCGCGCAACGTCTGCACGAGCATCGATGACTCGCTCAGCTGGCTGATGCCCTTGCTGCCCGGCGGCGAGAGGCGACTCGACGATCTGGCGGAGCTGCACGGCTTCATCGCCACCCGGCGCGACGCGCTCACGCGCTTTCAGACCTCGCTGCGCAGCCCCGTGCCGAGCGCGGAGTGAGCTTGTGAAGCGGACGTGAATCTGCGAGCTTCCCTGCCCTGCCAGGGTGCTGGCAGCACGGGGGCAACGCCGATGAGCATCTACGACCGGGGACTCGATCGCAACGCGGCCAATCACGCGCCGCTCAGCCCACTCTCGCTGTTGCGTTGGAGCGCGGACGTATATCCCGAGCGCCCGTCCGTGATCCACGGCTCGCGCCGCTACCGCTGGCGCGACACCTACGAGCGCTGCCGGCGCTTCGCCTCCGCGATCCAGCAGCGCGGCATCCAGCCTGGCCAGACGGTCTCGGCGATGCTCGCCAACACGCCCGAGATGTACGAGGCGCACTTCGCGGTCTCGATGGCGGGCGCGGTGCTCAACGCGATCAACACGCGCCTCGATGCCGACGCGGTCGCGTTCATCCTGCGCCACGCCGAGACCAAGATCTTGCTGACCGACAGCGAGTTCGCGCCGGTGATCGAGGCGGCGCTCGCGCAGCTGGAGCACAAGCCGCTCGTGATCGACGTGGTCGATCCCGCGTTCCAGGGCCCAGCCACGCGCCTCGGCTCGCTCGACTACGAGGCCTTGCTCGCCGAGGGCGACCCCGACTTCGACTGGCAGCTGCCCGACGACGAGTGGGACGCGATCTCGCTCAACTACACCTCCGGCACCACCGGCAACCCGAAGGGCGTGGTCTACCACCACCGCGGCGCGTACCTGACCGCGCTCAACAATGCGCTCGAGCTGGAGATGCCGCGCCACGCGGTCTACCTGTGGACGCTGCCGATGTTCCACTGCAACGGCTGGTGCTTCCCGTGGACGCTGGCGGCGAAGGCGGGCGTGAACGTGTGCCTGCGAAAGGTCGAGGCCGCAGCCGTGTTCAACGCCATCCGCGAGCACAAGGTCACGCACTACTGCGGCGCGCCGGTGGTGCACAGCACGCTGATCGATGCGGCGCCGCTGCACGGCCAGGGCATCACGCACGAGGTCAGCGCGCTGGTCGGCGGCGCCGCCCCTTCCACGGCGATGGTCGAGGGCATGGCGCGCATCGGCATCGATCTCACGCACATCTACGGCCTGACGGAGGTCTACGGTCCGTGTGCGGTGTGCGCGAAGCACGAAGAGTGGGACGAGCTCGACGTCAGCGCGCAGGCCGAGCGCAACGGGCGCCAAGGCGTGCGCATCCTGCTCCAGGAAGGCATGACCGTGATGGACCCGGAGACGATGCGCGAGGTGCCGCGCGATGGGCAGACGATCGGCGAGATCATGTTCCGCGGCAACTGCACGATGAAGGGCTACCTCAAGAACCCCAGGGCCACCGACGACGCGTTCGCGGGCGGCTGGTTTCACTCCGGCGATCTCGCGGTGCTGGAGCCCGACGGCTACGCGAAGATCAAGGATCGCTCGAAGGACATCATCATCTCCGGCGGCGAGAACATCTCGTCGCTGGAGGTCGAGGACGTGCTGTACCGCCATCCCGCGGTGCTGGTCGCGGCGGTGGTCGCGCAGCCGGACGAGAAGTGGGGCGAGGTGCCGTGCGCGTTCATCCAGCTGCGCGAAGGGAGCACCGCGTCGGAGTCCGAGCTGATCGAGTTCTGCCGCGGCCGCATGGCGCGCTTCAAGGCGCCCAAGCGCGTGATCTTCGGCGAGGTGCCGCGCACCTCCACCGGCAAGATCCAGAAGTTCGTGCTGCGCAAGCAGCTCTGATCATTCTCCGGTGGCGGGCAGCTCATGCGGGTCGCGCTCGTCCACGCCCAGGTGCGTGCGCTTCCAGAACGCGGCCAGGCCGGCGGGCGCCCACCAGTTGTAGTGGCCGAGCAGCTGCATCGTCGCCGGCACCAGCAGCGCGCGCACGATCGTCGCGTCGACGGTGACGGCGATCGCCATGCCCACCCCGAGCTCCTTCACGAGCAGCATGTCCGCGCTCGCGAAGCCGACCATGACCGCGACCAGCAGCAGCGCGGCGCGCGTGATGATCGTGGCCGTGCGCTCGAGGCCGATCGTCACGCTGGTGTGCGTGTCGTGGCTCTTGTCGTAGGCCTCGCGGATGCGGCTGAGCAGGAACAGCTCGTAGTCCATCGCCAGCCCGAACACGACCGCGAACATCACCACCGGGATGGTCAGCTCGATCGAGCCCGGCGACTTGAAGCGCAGCACGCTCTCCAGCCGGCCGTCCTGGAAGATCCAGACCAGCGCACCGAAGCTCGCGCTCAAGGACAGCACGTTCATGATGATCGCCTTGATCGGCATCACCACCGAGCCGAACGCCATGAACAGCACCACGAAGCTCGCCGCGCAGATGATCGCGAGCGCGTAGCCCATGCGCGAGCCGAGGCTGTGCTGGAGGTCGAGCAGGCGCGCGCCCGGGCTGGTCAACATCGTGCTGACGCCGGGCACACGCAGCGCGCGGATCGCCTCGATGGCGTGCTCCGCGTCGCGCGAGGTCGGCGCCACGTCGAGCGTCACGCGCAGCGCCGCCTCCTTGCCCTTCGCCAGCGGCGCCAGGCGCGCGCGCAGCTGCTCCGCGGCGGGCCCCTGCAGCGCAGGCGCGAGCTGCGCCGGCGTGCGCTCGCCGCCGACCACCGCGTCCACGCGCTCCACGTGTGGCACCTTCTTCAGCTGCGTCACGTAGCTGTCGATGCGCTCGAGCCCCGTCGCGCTCAGCACGTCCGGCGCCGCGCCACGGGCGTCCGGCCCGAGCAGCGCGAGCACGTCGACCGCACCGAGGATGTGCTGCGGGAAGCGCTCCGACTCCATCAGCTCGACGATCTGACGCGCCTCGGCTTCCTCGGGCAGCGCGGCGGCTCCGGACACGGACGGCTGCATGCGCAGGATCGGCAGGCCCAGCAGCACCAACAGCCCGGTCACGGACAGGGTCACCAGCACCGGGGCCTTCATCACCGCGGTCGCGACCTTGTGCCAGAACGGCGAGACCGCGTCGGCCGTACGCTTCTTGCCGAAGCTCAGCCACTCGATACGCGGTCCGAGCGCCGCCAACATCGCCGGCAGGAACAGCAGCGAGCCGATCAGCGCCATCACCACCACCAGGCTGCCGCCGATCGCGACGCTGCGCAGCAGCATCAGCGGGAACGCCATCAGCGCGAGCAACGACACCGCGACCGCGCCGCCCGAGTAGCCGATCGTGCGGCCGGCCGTCATCAGCGTGTGCTGCACCGCGGTCTCGACGTCGACGCCGGCGGCGAGCTCGTCGCGGAAGCGCGTGGCCATGAACAACGAGTAGTCGATCGCCACGCCCAGGCCGACGAAGGTCACGATGTTGAGCGCGAACACCGAGACGTCGGTGAAGTGCGTCAGGAGCCGCACGCAGGCGAGCGCGCTGGTCACCGAGAAGGCGCCGATCAACAGCGGCAGCGCGGCGACCACCAGCCCGCGAAAGAACACCACCAGCAGGATCGCCACCAGCGGCAGCGTGATCAGCTCGGCGCGGGAGAGATCCGCCTCGGCCGCCACCTGTGCCTGACGGGCGCCCGGGATCGTGCCGCCCAGCAGCGAGTCGAGGCCGTCGATGCGCAGCTTGGGCTCGAGCAGGTCGAAGCTCTGCTGGATCGCGCGCCGCTTGCCCTCGAGCCGGATGCCCACCACCACGGTGTGCCCATCCTTCGAGAGCACCGCGTCTGGCTGGGCCGTGTACGGCGACGTGACGCGCTCCACGCCGGGGACAGCGCGAAAGCGCTCGAGCGCAGGAGCGAGCTTCTGCCGGAAGGCTTCATCGCGCACGGTCAGCGTGGCATGCGAATAGGCCACCACCACGTCTGGCGTGCCGCGCGCGAACACCTCGTCGAGCCGAGCGTCTGCGCGGGCTGACTCACTGCGCGGATCGTCGAAGCCCCCGCCCACCAGATCGCCCGCGGCGCCACGCCCATACAGGCCAGCCGCTACGATCACTGCGAAGAAGACTACCAACAGGGCGCGACGCTTGCGGTAGGCGAAGCTCGCGACCGGGGAAAGCAGGCTCATCGAACGGCTCCGGCGCCGGGAGCGCGCCGTCGATAGCGCGACTTCACAGGCGTATGCGCGATCAAGTACGCGCCACCTACAAGCCGGCCAGCGGGCCCTCCATGGCGGGTGATCCGCGCCGGATTGTGGGCTCGGTCGCCAACTACATCGTTGCAGTGGACGCGCTGTGAGCGCACAGCTAGGGAGCCCAAATTGCCTCGGTGAGGCGGGTGAGCTCGAGGATGCGGATGGCGCGAACAAGCTGGTTGTGGGTGGCCGCGATGGCCGTGACGTGGGTCGCCTGCAGCGGAGGTCGCCAGGACGACGTGTCGTGCGACAACCTCTCGCCCTGCCCCGACGACTCCGTCTGTATCGACGGTCTGTGCCGCAACACGGGCGACGTGCAGATCGCCGCCAGCGCGAGCTCGGTCGGCGCGGACATCCCGGTGTTGGCGATCGATGCGGCCGGCAACGTCTGCGCGGCCGCGAACTGCACCAACCTCCCCTACGGCGGGCAGGTGACGTTCCGCGCGGGCAGCGCGCCGGGCTACCGCTTCACGGGTTGGAGCGGGAGCGCGGAGTGCGTCGGCACCAACCCCGACCTCGTGATCCCCAATCTCCAGCAGACCACACACTGCGACGCCAACTACGTGCGCCGCGTGAAGGTCGCCGCGCATACCTCGGGCGGCGAAGGCGGCGTCAGCGCCAGCTCGGACAGCCCGTTCGCCGTCTGCAACGGCGGCGTGTGTGAGGTCGACGAGGGCGCACCCGTGAAGCTGCGCGCCGACGATCGCTTCGGGCAGCGCTTCACCGGCTGGAGTGGCGCGGGCTGCGGCTCCGCCACCACGTTCGAGACCACCGTCACCGCGTCGGCGGACCTGCTGTGCGTCGCCAACTTCGTCGAGCGCATCGTGGTGAGCGCCGCCGGCATGAACGCGCAGGTCACGATCGAGGTGACGTCGGAGGGCGGCGTGTGCGAGCCGGGCTCGTGCATCCTCGACAAGGGCGGCAACGCCACGATCACGGCGCCGGTGGTGCCGAAGTTTCGCTTCGCGGGCTGGAGCGGCACCCGCGGCTGCGTGGGCTCCGATCCGGTGCTGCGCTTCAGCGCGCTGCAGCAGTCCGAGAGCTGCCTCGCCAGCTACACGCCGCGTGTGACCGTCAGCGGCAGCAGCAGCGGCGCCACGCCGCCACCCGCGATCACGGCGCTGTCGGCCGATCTGTACGCGAGCTGCAACGGCGGCGCGTGCGACACGGACGTGGGAGGCGGCGTGACGTTGCTGGCCGGCTCGACGGCCGGCTACCGCCTCACCGGCTGGAGCGGCCCGCAGTGCGACGGCGAAAAGGGCGCCGCCGTGATGCTGACCAACGTCAGCACGGACACCCAGTGCGTGGCGAGCTACCTGCAGGGCATCGCCGTGATCGGGGCCGTGGTCGGCGCGCCAGGCGAGGTCAGCGCGACCTCGACCACCGAGGCCGCAGTCTGCGCCGAGGGCGGCTGCGTGATCGACATCGGCGGCAACGCCACGCTCACCGCACCGAGCCCCGCCGGCTATCGCTTCTTGGGCTGGGACGGCGACGAAGGCTGTACGTCGAGCGCGGTAACAATCAGCCTGACGGCGGTGACGCAGAGCAAGACCTGCAACGCGCGCTTTGCGGCGCGTTACCTCGTGCGCGGCACGGCCTCGCCCAGCGAGGGCGGCACGGTGGCCGCGAGCTCCACCAGCACAGGCGCAGTGTGTGAGAACGACGGCTGCACGCTCGACGGCGCCGGCGAGGTCGCGCTGACAGTCACGCCGCGCACGGGCTTCCGCTTCTCCGGCTGGAGCGGCGGCGGCGCGTGCACCGGCACCGAGACGACGGTGCGCATCACGAACGTGCAGGGCAACACCACCTGCCAGGCCAACTTCGTCGGTCGCTTCACGGTCGCGGGGCTGCCCTCGCCGGCGAACGGCGGCAGCGTCGTGGCGGTCTCGGACTCCGCCGCGGCCGCCTGCACCGGCGCGACGTGCCAGGTCGATCGCGGCTCGCGCGTGTCGCTGACCGCGGCCGCGGCCGAGGGCTTTCGCTTCGTGGGCTGGAGCGGCTGCTCCAGCTCCACGGCGGCCACGCTCGCGCTCGAGGGCATCGCGCAGGACATGGCGTGCACCGCGACCTTCACGCCGCTGCGCTACACGGTGTCGAGCAGCGTGGCGCCGGCCGACTCCGGCACCGTGGTGGCGGCGGCGACGGCCGGCAACCCGCAGTGCGGCGGCGGCCAGTGCACGGTCGACTGGGGCAGCGCGGTGTCGCTCACGGCCGCGCCCGCGACGGGCTGGCGCTTCGGCGGCTGGACCGGCTGCACCACCAGCGAAGAGCTGACGATCAACCTGCCCAACGTGCGCGCGGACGCCAGCTGCCAGGCGCGCTTCGTGCGCATCACGTTCACGGTGAGCGCGGCCTTCACGCCCCCCAACGGCGGCAACGTCGCGATCAGCGCGCCCGGCCCCGGCGCCACCTGCACCGGGCTGCGCTGCACGGTGCCCTACGGCGGCGGCGCATCGCTGGTCGCCACGCCTGCGCAGGGCTGGAGCTTCGGCGGCTGGAGCGGCTGCAGCACGAGCATGAGCGGCACGCTCGAGCTCGCGAACCTCACCGCCAACGCGGACTGCAACGCGAGCTTCACGCGCCAGCGCTTCGACGTGGCGGGCACCGCGGCTCCGGCCGAGGCAGGCGCCGTCAGCGCTGCGTCCAGCGCGCCGGGCGCCGTCTGCAACGGCAATCGCTGCACGGTGAACTACGGCAGCGCGGTCACGCTGAGCGCAGCGCCCAACACCGGCTACCGGTTCGTGAGCTGGACGGGCTGCGGCACCAGCACGCAAGCCCAGCTCAACGTGCCCAACGTGACGGCCGCCGTCAGCTGCCAGGCGAACTTCGAGCGCCTGCGCTTCACCGTCACCGGCGACCCGGGCGCGGGTGGCGCGGTGGTCGCCACCTCGAACGCCGGCGACTGCGCGGGCAACGCGTGCACCGTGAATTACGGCGGCGCGGTCAGCTTGGCGGCAGTGCCCGCGACCGGCTTCCGCTTCGTCGGTTGGAGCGGCGCATGCACGGGCGCGGACCCCGTGTTCGCGGTGGGCAACGTGACGGCGAACGTGACCTGCGCGGCGGCCTTCCAGGTGCTGACCTTCAACGTGGTGGGCTCGGGAACCCCCGCGAACGGCGGCACCGTGACGGTGGGCACCTCGACGGCGGCAACCTGCAACGGCGCGGTGTGCGTCGTGCGATACGGCGGCTCGGTCACCTACGCGGCGGCGCCGGCGGCGGGCTTCAACCTCACGGGTTGGACTGGCTGCAGCGCGCTCGCGAACGATCCGACGCGCGCGATCGTAAACAACGTGACCGCCCCGGCGAGCTGCGTGGCGCGCTTCACGTTGCGCTCGTATCGCGTCGCGGGCACGGCAGCGGCGGGCGGCAGCATCAGCGCGGCCACCACCACCAGCGGCGCCTGCACGGGCGCCGTGTGCACGGTCAACCACGGGGGCAACGCCACCTTCACGGCCGCGCTCGAGGCGGGCTACACGTTCGGCGGCTGGACGGGCTGCACGGCGAATCCGCAGAACGCGCTGCAGGCCACGGTGACGAACGTGACCGCGGCCGCGACCTGCGCGGCGAGCTTCACACGCCAGCGCTTCACCGTCACCGGCAACAGCGGCGCGGGCGGCATGGTGGTCGCGGCCTCGAACGGCGGCGACTGCACGCTCAACAGCTGCACCGTGAACTACGGCGCGGACGTGGCGCTGATGGCGGCGCCCGCGACGGGCTTCCGCTTCCTCGGCTGGAGCGGCGGCGGGGTGTGCACCGGCGCGGCGCCGGGCCTCGCGATCGCGGGCGTCACGGCGAACGTCGCCTGCACCGCGAGCTTCGAGCGGCTGTCGTTCCCCGTCACGGGGAGCGTCACGCCGGCGGCGGCCGGCACGATGCGCGTGGTGAGCTCCACCACCGCCACCTGCACCGGGCTGAGCTGCGCCGTCCAGTACGGCGGCGCGGTCACGTTCGAGGTCGCGGAGACCGACGCC
>DASUME010000293.1:0-10314 GCA_036277895.1 Polyangiales bacterium | reverse complement strand
CGTGCCGTACTTGCGCGCGAGCCGCTCGGCGTAGCTCTGCTGCGGGTCGCGCACGCGCGGCGCCGACGGATCGAGCTCGAACGCGCGCCACACCACCTGCGTGTCCTTGGCGTGCTCGAACTTGGCGAGCGCGGCCTCCAGCCGGCGCTTGCCGACCCAGCACCACGGGCACGCGATATCGGACCAGACCTCGACCGTGAGCTTCATGGAGAGGAGCCTAAATTCTTGCGCGCTTTCTGCAAGGCGAGCAGCTCGCCGCGTGTGCGCATGCTGCGCAGGGTGCGCGCCACGTTCGCCTGCTGCGCGTCGTCCAGCACCGGGACCTGGTCGGTCTGCGTGTAGCACATCAGGTTTCCGGCCACGTCGCTGTGCTGTGGGTTGCCGAAGAAGTGACCGAGCTCGTGGGCCAACACGTACGGTCCGGAGATCGCGCTCACGATCACGAACCGCCGCGCGGGCGAGGCGCGCACGTGCCAGTGCACGCCGCGCCGCTCACGCCCCGGCTCGTCGACGTCCATCAGCTGCGCGACCACGAACCAGTTGATCACGCCCCGGCGCAGGTGCGCGCCGAGCGCGTCGCGATCCTCGCGCGTCACCAAGCGCGCCTCCACGAAAGAACGAGTGCCCGCGAGCACCAGCTCGATGCCCAGGGGCCGATAGATGGTGTTCGCGTGCTCCAGCTCGGTCTCGATGAACTCCGCGGGCGCGACGTCAGCTTCGTTCTCTTGCGCCATGTGCAGCAGCACGGGCACCTGCACCTGCGCGTGCGCCGATGCGCACAGCAACATCACTCCGCAGGCAATTGCGACAACCGAGCCTGCATTTGCCGCGCGGTCTGCCGGCTGCCGTCGTGGCTGTAGCCGGGCGGAGCGAACATGTACTTCAGCTTCGCGCTCCAGGTCGGCGCGCTCCACACGTCGTGGAACATCGCGCGCCACTCGTGGAAGGCGATCCGTACCGGGTTGTAGCTGTCGATGTTCTTGGTGATGCCGTAGACGCATGGCTCGTCCTCGCGCTCCTCGACGAACGTACCGAACAGGCGATCCCAGAGGATGAAGATGCCCGCGTGGTTGGCGTCGAGGTAGCGCACGTTCACCGCGTGGTGCACGCGATGGTGGCTCGGCGTGTTCATGAACCACTCGAAAAAGCCCAGCTTGCCCACGGTCTCGGTGTGGATCCAGAACTGATACAGCAGGCTGATCCCCTGCTGCAGCAGGATCATCTCGGGCGAGAAGCCGAGCAGCGGCAGCGGCAGCCAGAAGATCCACATCAGGTACGGCTGCGTCCACGACTGACGCACCGCGGTGGCCAGGTTGTACTTCTGGCTCGAGTGGTGACTCACGTGCGCAGCCCAGAACATGCGCACTTCGTGGTTGGTGCGGTGCGACCAGTAGTAGGCGAGGTCCTCCGCGAACAACAGCGCGAGGTACCCACCCACGCTCCAGGGGATCGTGAACAGCCGGTGTTCGTACAGCTTGGCCAACACCCACACGAAGCCGAGCTTGAACGGCAACCCTGCCGCGACCGAGCCGAAGCCCATCGCGATGCTCGCCCACGTATCTCGCGTCTCGAAGCTGTGCAGCCCTCGCTTGTGCGAGTGCCAGGCCTCGAGCGCGATCGACAGCGCGAACACCGGAATCGCCCAGAGAATGAGCACATCCATCAGCTCCTCCTCTCCAACATCGCGACCGACAGTCGCTTCAACACCGCCAGCGCAGGGGCGCCCACGTCGCCGGCGCCGAAGCGCTCCACGACCAGGCCTTCCATCGCCATCATCATCAGATCGATCCAGGCATCGAACTCGGGCTTCGCCGCGGCCTCGGGGAACAACACACGCGCGTGCGCGATCAGCTGCGCGCGGTGCGTGCGCACCACCGGCTCCAGCGCGGCCTGCAGCGCCTCGTCCGTGCGTGCGGTCAGGTACAGCTCGAACGCGATCGCCAGCTTGGGCCCGGTGAAGAACGCCCACAGCAGATCGAACGCATGCGAAGCATCGCGGGGCAGCTGCGCGAACGTGCCCTCGTAGCCCTCGACCAGCTCGCTGAACAGCTGCTCGACCGCGGCCGACAGCAGCGCCGCCTTGCTCGGGAAGTGCTTGAACAGCGCGCCCTGCGACACGCCCGCGCGCTGCACGACCTCGGTCGTGGTGGTGCGCGCGACCCCCAGCTCACCGAGGCAGGCGAGGGTGGCGTCGAGCAGCTTCGCGCGCGTCTCGTCGCGGCGCTCACGCTGGGTCCGGCGGGCAAGAACGACCATTCACCCAGGCTGATGCCTTAGATAGAAAGTGACAAGTCACTTCTTATCTGTAAGTGCGTCCGATCACCGAAACAACCACAGCAGGCCGACCACGCTGGCTGCGAGCACGATCGCCGCGAGCCCGTAGATCACCAGATCCACAGGCGTCGAGGCCGGCGGGTCCGACGGCGGCACGGGCGCCTCGAGCTCGGGCTCGTCTTCCACCGGGGCCACGAGCGGGACCGTGGGAGGCTCGCGGTAGGTCGCGTCCTGCTGCCGCTCCAGCTCACGCAGCGCCTGCTCCGCGAAGTCCTGATAGATGACCACCGCGCTGCCGGCGCGCAGCACGTCGCCGTGGCGCAGGCGCCGCTCGCGCACGCGCTTGCCGTTCACCTCGATGCCGCGCGCGTCCACGGCGCGCGCCAGGGTGCCATCGGGGTCGCGCACCAGCTCGGCCGGGCCCTGCTCGCCGTCCTCCAGCTCCCCGAGCAGCAAGCGTGCAGGAGGCTCCCCCAGCTGCAGCAGCTCCCCGCCCACCATCGCGCGCAAGAACGGCGGCTCGTGCGCCGCGTGCTCCGTGCCGAGCAGCTCTCGCATCATGCGCCGCGCCAGCGAGGCCGTGCGCTCGGGCAAGGTGGTGCCGCGCTGCAGCGAGCCTGCGGTGAACTGCAGCGTGAACTGCGCGATCCCGATCTCGTCGCCGTCGAGCAGCACGCGGGGGCGCCCGGGCACCAGCGGCTTGCCGTTCACGCGCGTGCCGTTCGTGGAGCCCTCGTCGCGCACGCCGTACGAGTCGCCCTCGCGCTCGATGGTGGCGTGGCTGTCGCTCACGGTGAGGTCGGGCAGGCGCACGTCCGCCCCCGCGCTGCGCCCGAGCACCACGCGCACCTGCTCGAACTCGAACTGGATCTCGCCGGCTTCGCCCGATTCGCTGTTCGGGTGTCGCACCACGAGCCGCAACGCCATATCCGAAAGTGTGCACGCGTCCAGGCGCGGTCAAGAAACGCGACACGAACACGAAAACTGGACACGCAGCGGGCTCTCGCCCAAACACTCTAGGCTCGCCGTGGAGCAGCGCGTTCCCTTGGCGGTCGGCGTGAGGACGTACATGCAACATTCGGCGCAAAACGCGAGTGGCCGGCGAGAGGATCGCGTTCCGCTCGCCGCCGTGATCTCAGTCCGCGAACCTCGGCACGCTCGAGTCGAGGCGCGCGAGCCGCGCGACCAGCTGGAGGCGGACGGCTTGAACGTGAGCATCGGCGGCATCGCCATGCGCGCGCAGTTCGTGCCCGAGCCCGGAGCGCTGCTCGAGTGCACGTTCACCTGTCCGCCCACGGGCGAGCAGGTCAACGCCCAGGGTGAGGTGATCTGGTCCGAGCCGCACGGCCCGGGCCAGGGCCAGTTCGGCATGCGCTTCGTCGAGCTCGACACCAAGAGCGCCACCGCGCTGCGACGGCTGGTGAACAAGAACGGGCAGGAGCCGCCCAAGCTCGCGCGGCCGCGCATGGCGCGCATGCAGATCGACGGCCTGACCGCCGGCGTGGAGGCCGAGCTCAAGCTGGTCGACGAGACGCGCGTGGTGCTGGAGCAGCCGCTCACGTTCCTGCAGCTCGGGCGTGGCGTCGAGATCGCGGTGCCCGGGCGCGGCAACGAGCGCGGTCGCATCGCCTCGATCGAGCTGCGCCACGGCCAGTTCGAGACGCCCAAGCTGGTGTTCGGGATCCTGTTCGACGACGCGCCTGCAAAGGCGCACGCCAAGGCCGATGCAGGCGCCGCCTGGTTCACCGGCGAGCTGGAGGAGCCGTTCCCGGGCCTGCAGGTGGTGAAGGCCACCGCGACCGCCTGGGGCAAGCGCAAGAGCGACGCCCCGCCCGCCGTCGAGCGCGCCGCTCCCGAGAACGAGGATCGGATCAGCGAGCTCGCGCTCGATCGCACCAGCGAGCTGTCGCTCGACCCCTCGTCCGCGCGCTCGCTGGATCGCGCCTCGGCCCGCTTCCGCGATCCGCCGCGGTCGCTGGAGGAAGAAGCCCGGGAGGCGCTCGCGAACGCGTCGCCCACCGCTACCCTGCAGGGCATCGGCCGCGTGTCCGAGCTGCCGGTCGAGGTCGGCGACGACGAGCTCGCGAGCCTGGTGCCGGATGAGCACCCGCTGCCGCGACAGGTGGTCGAGGTGCTGCCGCTGACGCCGCCGCGGGTGCGCGACTCGGAGTCCATTCACGAGCTGACCACGCGCAAGTCGAGCATCCCGCCCGACGAGCTGCCCGACGAGCCCACCGTGAGTGAGCCGGTGCACGACGTGTTGGACGAGGGCGAGCCCGAGAGCGATCGCGCGCCCGGCGACTTCACGCCGCTGACGCTGCGCAACTTGCCCACCCATGCGCGCATCTTGTTCAAGAAGCAGGCGGATCAGCTCGCCGAGCTGCGGCACCGGATCGAGCCGGCCCTGCGCGAGCAGGCCGAGAGCCTCGACCTGCCCGAGGCCAAGAACCGCGTGATCGCGTTCTTCGCGCGCCTCGGTCGGTTCTTCGTGGCGTTGCTCGGGCGCTTCAAGCGCCAGCCCGAGCAGCGCGAGACCGAAGAAGCACCGGTCAGCGAGCGCCGCAAGGTGCGCCTGCGGATGCAGCGCACCACGCTGCCTGGCATCGGCCAGGCGGGCGACGAGGAAGCCGCCGAGGGCCCGCGTGGCACGCGGATGATCGCAGTCGCGGTGGCACTGGCCGGCGTGGGGTTGGCGGCGTACGTGCTCGCCCCGAGCGCCCCGTCCGACAACATCGAGCTGCCCGCGCGCATCGCCAACGCCGAGCCGCCGGCCGCGCCCGAGGAAGCGCTCGCGGTCGAGATCGAGCAGGTCGCGCCGCCGAAGATCGAGAAGAAGAAGCCCGTCAAGGAACAGCCCGAGGTCGTCGCGTTGCCGGCGTTCGGCGAGAGCGAGGTCCCCAACGGCCGGGTATTTACGCTGCGCATGAACGGCCCGATCACCGCGCTCGAGGGGCAGGCGTTCGAGAACGGCTTTACCGTGAAGGTGCCGGGCCGTACGCCGATCGATCCTGCGCGGCCGATCGCGTCGGCCCACCGTGCGGTCAAGCGCGCGCTGTTCATGAGCCAGGGCAAGTTCGCCGAGCTGACGATCGAGTTCCTGCCCGGCTTCGCACCGCGCTACCAGGTGCGCGCGAAGGGCGACGCGCTCGAGATCACGCTCGAGCGGCTTTGAGCGCTCAGCGAGCGCTCAGAAACACGATCACTCGCTGAGCGCGGTGAACATGGTGCTGCCGCCGCGGCTCAGCTTGAGCAGCGCCTTGCCGCTGCCGATCGCGTCCTGGACCTGCTTCTCGTCCTTGGCGGCCTTGCGGTTCACCTCTTCGATCACGTCGCCGCGCTGCAGGCCCGCGCGGTCCGCGCTGGAGCCGGACGCCACGTCCGCGACCACCAAGCCGCCGGGGCCCGCGTACTCGATCCGGCGCGCGATCTCGGGCGTGACCGGCACCAACTCGACGCCGGTCGCGGCCGGCGCCGCGCGGTTGCCGCGCTTGCCGGTGGGGAAGCCGTTCTTGGCCTCGCGGTGATCCGGGCGCGCGGCGGTGACCACGCTCAGCTTCTGCTGTTGGCCGTCGCGCAGCACCGTGATCGCGAGCTTCTCGCCCACCGGGTAGGTCAGGATCGCGCGCTGCAGGTCCTTGTCTTCCTTGACCTCACGCCCGTTGATGTCGAGCACGATGTCGCCCGAGCGCACGCCGCCCTTGGCAGCGGGGCCGTTGGGCACCACGTCGTTCACCAGCGCACCGCGCGTACGCTGCACGCCGAAGCTCGACGCCAGCTCGGGCGTCAGCGGCTGATAGGTCACGCCGATGTACGCGCGCGAGACGTCTCCCTTCTGCAGCAGCTCGAGCCCCACCTTGCGCGCGAGGATGGACGGGATCGCGAAGCCGATGCCGCTCGAGCCGATGATCATCGTGTTCACGCCGAGCACTTCCCCGCTCAGGTTCACCAGCGGGCCGCCCGAGTTGCCCGGGTTGATGCTGGCGTCGGTCTGCAGGTAGTCCTCGATCTCGTTCGCGCCCATGCCGCGGCCCTTGGCGCTGAGCACGCCGGCGGTCACCGTGTAGTCGAGCCCGAACGGAGACCCGATCGCGACCACCCACTCGCCGACCATCGCTTTCTCGGAGTCCGCGAACTTCACGGCGGGCAAGCCCTTGGCCTCGATCTTCACCACCGCCAGGTCGGTCGCCGGATCGGTGCCCACGACCTTGCCCGCGAAGTGCCGGCCGTCTTGCAGCTTCACGGTGATGCGCGAGGCGTGCTCGACGACGTGGTTGTTGGTGAGGATCGCGCCGTCGGCGGTGAGGATCATGCCGGAGCCCGAGCCCTTCTGGGTGCCGGGATCCAGCTGCCTGCCGAACGGGAAACCGCCGAACATGCCAGGCGCCGGCTGGTTGTTCTTCACCTCGACCTGGATGCTGACCACGCTCGGTGAGACCTGCTCGGCGATGTGGGAGAAGGCGACACCCAGCTGCTGGGCGGTCGCGATCGGGGACTCGCTGGGCGGCGACGCCAGGGCGGGCAGCGCAGCGAGGGGAGCCATGAGTGCGAGCCCCAAGGCAAACGGGGCCCTGCGCGGTTTGACGTGCTTGTTCATCGCGGGTTGCAACGAACAGGCGCATTCGATCATTCCGCGTCAAGCGTCCGCGACGAACGACGCCGGCGTGGCCAAGCTCACGAACGAGCGAGGCTACGGGCCGGGAAGCGGAGCGAGAAGGTGGTGCCGTGGCCGAGCTCGCTGATCAGCTGGATGCGCCCGTTGTGCAGCTCCACGATGTTGCGCACGATCGAGAGCCCCAGCCCGGTGCCGTGGCCTTCCCCCTTGGTGGAGAAGAACGGCTCGAACACGCGCGCGAAGTGCTCGGGCGAGATGCCGGAGCCATTGTCGGTGAGGCGCAGCTCCACGTCGCCGTCGTCGCGCTCCTGGGCGCCGATCGCGAGCTTGCCGGCGCCCTCGGGCATCGCGTGGCAGGCGTTGGTGATCAGGTTGACCAGCACCTGCTGCAGCTGTGCGCTCACCCCGAGCAGCGGCGGCAGCGCCTCGGCGACGTCGAGCTGCACGCTGACGCCGCGCTGCGTGATCAGGTGGTCGCACAGCTCCAGCGAGCGCTCGATCAGCGCGCGCACGTCGAGCACCTGCGGCTCCTCGGCGCGCGGCCGCGCGTACGCGAGCAGCTCGCGCGAGAACTTCAAGATCCGATCCGCGCTCTCGTGGATGCGACGCAGCTTGTGCGCGTCGGCGGGCTTGCCGCCCTCGGCCTCGGTCTGCTTGAGCAGGTAGTCGCTGTAGACGCTGATGCTGGTCAGCGGGTTGTTCAGCTCGTGCACCACGCCGGCCGCCAGCTGGCCCACGGTGGCGAGCTTCTCGGCGTTGATGATGCGCTGCTCCAGCTCGCGGATCTCGGTCAGGTCGCGGCCGATCGCGATCACGCCCTCGACCTCGCCGTCGGCACTCAGGATCGACGCCGTGTTCATCAGCAGGCGCACCGGCGCGCCGCGCCGCGATGGCACGCGCACCTCCACGCCGGTGGCCGGGTTGCCGCGCAGCGCGGCAATGAACACCGGCAACAGGCGCGAGCGCTCCTCGTCGTCGAGCATGGTGGTGAAGTCGCGCCCGAGCATCTCCTCGTGACGGAAGCCCGTCAGCGCCAGCAGCGCGCGGTTGGCGACGCGGATCTCGCGCTTGCGCCCGACCACGAGGATCGGCGCGTTGGCGTGGTCGAGCAGCTTGGTGAGGTAGTCGCGCAGGTAGAGCGACTCGCGCAGCAGGCGCGCGTTGCGCAGCGAGGCGCTCAGCGAGAGCGCGATCGGCACGATGCGCGGTGCGTCGTCCGGCGGCGCCGCCACGCCGGGTGTGTACTCCACGCCGAGCGTGCCGATCAGCCTGCGCCCGTGGCCGATCGCCACGTCGAAGCCGTGCGCATCCTCGTGGAACAGCGGCACGTAGGCGTCGTGCACCTCGATCGAGCCAGGCTGCGCGTCGAGGCCTTGCTCCTCCAGCGCGCGCGCGGTCACGAACACCGTCTCGCGGCGATCGCTGCGCAGGCGCCCGGTGGCGTACACCAGCGCGAGCTCGCCGTTGTCGGCGTCGAACAGCCGCAGCGCGAACAGCCGCCCCGGGAACAGCTTGAGCAGCGTGGTCACGTAGGCATGCACGATCTCTTCGTCGTGCATCTCGACGTTCACGCTGCGCGACAGCGCCAGGAACTCCGTCAGCACCTCGTCGGGCGAGGGGCTCTTCGGCACGCTGGGCAGCGGCGTGACGCTCGGCTCCTTGTGCTTGATCTTCATCGTTTGTCAGCTGGCTCGGGCTCGTCGTCGGCCGCGCGGTCGAGGTCGAGGATGCGTTGATCGCCCACGTAGGACTTGGTCTCGTAGCGCGTGATCTTGCCGATCTTGCGCACCAGGTTCGCCATGCGCTCGGCCTCCTGCATGATCACCTGCGCGGCGTTGCGCTCGGGCGTGCCCGCGGGGAGCCGCCGGATCAGCAGCTCGCCGTAGCCCATCACGCTGGTCAGCGGCTGGTTGAGCTCGTGCGCGGCGGTGCCGGCCAGCTCCGCGAGCAGGGCCTGCTTCTCGCTGACCTCCAGCTTCTGCTGCGTCTGCGCCAGGCGCTCCTCGGTCAGCAGCCGCTCGCGCAGATCCGTGAAGATGCCGACGGTGGAGGTGGGCTGGCCGTGCTCGAAGATCATCGCGGCCGAGAGCGAGGTGGGGATGCGGTTGCCGTCCTTGTCGACCGCGAAGCTGCGCAGGTTGTCGAGCCGGCCGGCGCCGCCCCAGTCCGACGAGCGAATGCGGCGCATGACTTCCTTGGCGCCGCCCTCCGGGTAGAGCCGAGACACGTGCATCTTGCCGATCACCTCTTCGCGCGTGTGCCCGTAGATGCGCTCGGCGCTCTTGTTGTAGAGGATGATCGTGCCGGTCAGGTCGGCGGCCACGATGGCGTCCACGCTGGCTTCGATCAGCGCCTCCAGGAACTCCTTGGTCTTGCGCAGCTCGGCGGCGGTGTTGGTCGCGCGCTCGGCCTGCGCCTCGGCCTCCCCGGCGGCGTCTTGCGCCTTCTTGTGATCGCGCCGCAGCTTCTGCATCAGGTGCGCGTTGCGCAGCGCGGAGCCGGTGGTGTTGGCGATGATCATGCACACGTCGAGCTCGTCCTTGGACAGCTTGTCCTCGAGCATGCGCAGGAACAGCACGCCGATCACGCGCTCGTGCAGCGTGATCGGGATCAGCGCCAGCGAGGCCAGGCGCGCGACGCTCTCGCGCACGTTGTCGAGCACCGGGTGGTTGGCGACGTCGTGGATGGTGAGCGCTTCCTGCGTGCGCAGCACCTGCTCGATCTCGGGGTACTTCGCGAGCTGGATGCGCAGGTCGCTCAGGCCCTGGTCGTCGCTGGCCGCGATCACATAGCCGGTGCCGGGCTCGTCCTCGGGCGTGAGCACGATCGAGACGCGGTCGATGTGCACGGCCTCGGCCACGCGGCGCACGACCGTGAACAGGATGTCGCGGAAGTCGAGCGAGGAGGAGAGGGTGCGCGTGAGCTCGAGCGTGAGCTGCATGTCGCGCTGCTTGCGCGCGAGCTCGCGCTTGACGCTGTCCTCGCGCAGCAAGCGCGCCAGCCGCGCCCCGAGCTCGTGCACCGCGTGATCGCCGGCCACGAAGTCGTCCGCGCCCAGCGCCGTCACCAGCGCGAGCGTCTCGCAGTGATCGTCGCCGCACGCGATCATCAGCGGCGGCTCGTCGAACGGCTTCTGCTTGCGCAGCTCGAGCAGCCGCGGCGCCTCGTCGCGACTCACGCAGGCGACGATCGCCGCCACGCGCGGCAGCTGCGCGCTGACGTGGGCGGCGCTGTCGACCAGGATCACCTGGAGCTCACGCGCCTCGATGGCGCGCTTCAACGCGCCAGCGCGCTGCAGGTCACTGGCGATCAGCAGTATGGGGGCGGCCTGATCCATCGCGCGCTACGTTCTCTTCCCGCTCTGCCTGCCCTTGCCCCTGCCCTTGCCCCTGCCCGACTCAGAGGGGCAGGGGCAGGGGCAAGGGCAG
>DASUME010000292.1:0-4229 GCA_036277895.1 Polyangiales bacterium | reverse complement strand
TCCGCTCGGCGGCGTTGCGCGCCTGGTTGAAACCGACCAGCTCGCAGAAGAACGAGGCGGCATCACCCTTCAGGCCACAGGCGGCGGCGAACCGCTCCGCCATCTCCGGCGTGAGGTTGCGGTCGCCGTCCATCACGAGCTTCAGGTAGTTGGACGACGTGAGCCCGGCGAGGCGCGAGAACACGCGCAGCGAGAAGCTGCGCCCGCTCGCCTTCTTGTGCGCGTAGTGCGCGCGCAGGAAGGCGCGGTAGTCGTCGAACTCGAAGACATCCGGCGCCGCCATGTCCCCATGGTGCTCCCGACGCGGGCCGTACGTCCATGGCTCTACTGCAATAACTGCATACATCCTGTATGCAGCATGCGACTAGATCGCCCCGAAATGCGCGCTTCTACCAAAATCTCGATTCATTCCGCATCCATCTGGTATGCGATCGGGATCTGTCGCAGACGTGGACCAACTCGCGGAAAGCGCACGGAGCGCCCCGACCTGCTGCGCGCGAGGCGCCGGCCAGGTCTCACGAGAATGTTGCTCGGCTCCCTGCCCGGCTGACGTACGTTGTGAGCGCGCAGCGCACCTAGTTTTCGAAGCTAGCTCGTCGCCTGTTCATTTCGGTGAGCCGATGCACGTAGACTCGTCCGATGCGATGTACGTTGCTGCGTTGGGGGACGTGGTGGGCGACGACAGCGGTGCTAGCGAGTGTGCCCTCGCTCGCTTATGCGGACGCCAGCTTCCTGGTGCGGCGCGCGCTGCCGAGCGTGGCGATCCCCGCCGCTTGCCTGATGCTGTTCATGGTCACCATCCAGCGCCGTCGCTGAGCTAAGGCCAGCGTGCGCACGCGTTACGCGCGCGATGCGACGAGCGCCTTGCCGAAGAACTCGCGGTGGAGCAGCGAGTCGATCATGAACGTGGCCACGGTCTGGCGGGAGATGAACGAGCTCGGGCGCGGCGTGCCGTGCTCGCTCAGGCGCGTGCGCGTGAGCCCGCCTCCGGTGAGCAGCACCGCGCGCACGGACGTCCAGTCGAGCCCGGCCGCGTCGAGCACCAGCTCTTCGTTCGCGTGGTCGGCGTAGATCGTCTTCAGGTTCGAGCGCTCGATGAGCCACCTCGCCACGCCGGGCAGCTCGCGCCACGAGTCGCCCACCCCCCATGCGGACAGGATCACGATCCGGCGCACGTCGTTGGCCTTCATCGCGGTGGCGGCGTTGGTCGCCGCCATCGTCAGCAGGTTGGGGGCGACGTCGCGCGTGAACGGGTTGTCCGTGCTGCGCGGGCTCAGGAAGCTCAGCACCGCATCGCAGCCGCGGATCGCACGCTGCACGTCGCTCAAGCTCTCCGGCGTGCCCTGCAGGATGGTCAGCCCCTGGCGCGCCGCGAGCTTCTTCGGACTGCGCACCAGCGCCACCACTTCAAGCTTCTTTTCCGGCGACAGCGCGTAGTCGATCGCGAGCCGACCGGTACGGCCGGTGCCCCCAAAGATGAGGATGCGCTTCATGAGCCTGCTGTACCACGGGCCACCAAGCGCCGGCTGGCCGCGTGGCCCGTTTCGTACTACTTCGGCCGCTATTATGTCGAAAGCACGTCCCCGCCGATCTGTCCTGTACATGCCCGGCGCCAACACGCGCGCGCTGGAGAAGGCGAAGACCCTCCCGGCCGACGGCCTGATCCTCGACCTCGAAGATGCGGTCGCGCCGGACGCCAAGACGCAGGCGCGCGACAACGTCGTCAAGGCGCTGCGCGAGGGCGGCTACGGCAAGCGCGAGTTGTTCCTGCGCATCAACGGCCTCGAGACCCCGTGGGGCCAGGCCGATGCGCAGGCCGCCGCCCAGAGCGGAGCCGACGCGGTGTTGATCCCGAAGGTCGAGAGCGCCGCGCAGGTTCGCCAGGTCGCCGCGATCCTGGAAGCGAACGGCGCGCCGGACACGCAGACGATCTGGGTGATGGCCGAGACCCCGCTCGGCATCCTGAACGCCGCGGAGATCGCGCAGGCGCACCCGCGCCTGGCCGGCTTCGTGCTCGGCACCAGCGACCTGGTGAAGGATCTGCGCGCGGCGCACACCGCGCTGCGCTTGCCGGTCGCGACCAGCCTCGGGCTCACGCTGCTCGCCGCGCGCGCCTACAACCTGAGCATCCTCGACGGCGTGTACCTCGACCTGGAGAACGAGCAGGGCTACGCCGACGCGGTGCTGCAGGGCAAAGAGTTTGGCTTCGACGGCAAGACTCTGATCCACCCGAAGCAGGTCGCGAAGGCGAACGAGCTGTTCGCGCCGAGCGAGAAAGAAGTCGAGCAGGCGCGCAAGATCATCAGCGCGCACGCCGAGGCCGCCGCCCAGGGCAAGGGTGTGGTGTTGGTGGATGGAAAGCTGATCGAGAACCTGCACGTGGTTCAGGCGCAGCGTCAGGTCGAGCTGGCCGACGCGATCGCAGCCTTGAAGGAGAACGCATGAGTAACAAGACCTTCGCCGGCAACTTCTTCGAGGACTTCCGGATCGGCCAGGTGATCAAGCACGCCACGCCGCGCACGATCACCGAGGGCGACGTCGCGCTCTACACCGCGCTCTACGGCCCGCGCTACGCGTTCAACTCGTCGGACGAGTTCGCGCGCAGCCTCGGCCTGCCGCGTGCGCCGGTGGACGACGTGCTCGCGTTCCACATGGTGTTCGGCAAGACCGTTCCCGACGTGTCGCTGAACGCGGTCGCGAACCTCGGCTACGCGAACGGCAAGTTCGGCGTGCCGGTCTACCCGGGCGACACCGTCTCCACCACCTCCACCGTCACGGGTCTCAAGCAGAACTCGAACGGCAAGACCGGCGTGGTGTACGTCAACTCGGTGGGCAAGAACCAGCACGGGCACGTGGTGCTCGACTACACGCGCTGGGTGATGGTCAACAAGAAGGACGAGTCCAAGCCGGCGCCCGAGGCGGTCACGCCCGACCTGCCGAGCTCGGTCCCGGCCGACGCGCTCTACCTGCCCAAGGTCAAGCTGGAGAACTACGACACCGTGCTGAGCGGCTCGAAGTTCATCTGGGGCGACTACCAGGTGGGCGAGAAGATCGACCACGTCGACGGCATGACCATCGAAGAGGCCGAGCACCAGCTCGCCACCCGCCTGTACCAGAACACGGCCAAGGTCCACTTCGACCAGCACGCCGCCAACCTGGGACGCTTCAAGCGCCGCCTGATCTACGGCGGGCACATCATCAGCCTGGCGCGCTGCCTGTCGTTCAACGGCCTGGCCAACGCGTTCAAGATCCTGGCGATCAACGGCGGCTCCCACGCCAACCCCACCTTCGCAGGCGATACCATCTACGCCTACAGCGAGGTGCTGGAGAAGTTCGAGCTGCCCACGCAGAGCGCGATCGGCGCGCTGCGCGTGCGCCTGGTGGCGACCAAGAACAAGCCGGCCGGCGACTTCCCGTACAAGAAAGATGGCAAGTACGACGACTCCGTCGTGCTCGACCTCGACTACACGCTCGCACTCCCGCGCTGATTGCGCGACCGAGCTGATGTGAGCCGGCATGCGCCGCTTCTATTGCGGCGGCTGCCGCGGCTATGATGCCGGAATGCTCGAAGCTCGAGGTCCCGCGCCGGCCGCCGCGCAGCCGCGCGTCTTGATCGCCGAAGACGATCAGATGGCCAGCGCGATCTGCGTGCGCGCGCTCGCCAACGCCGGCTACGACACGGCGGTCGCGTTCGACGGCAAGGCCGCGCTCGAGATGCTTCGGCAGGGCCTGTTCGATCTCGTGGTCACCGACGTGGTGATGCCCGCGATGGACGGCCTGGAGCTGGTGCGCGCGATGCGTGCCGATGCGCGGCTGACGCGGCTGCCGGTGCTGTTCTTGACCGCGTCCACCGAGCACGACATGCGCGTGGAGGGCTATCGCGCCGGCTGCGACGCGTACCTCACCAAGCCGATCCGGCCGCTCGACCTGGTCGATCGCGTGGGCCAGCTGATGTCCCAGGCGCTCGGCACCGGAGCGCAGCTGAGCGGCGCGTACCTCTCGGGGCGGCTCGACGGCACCTCGGTGGGCTCGGTGCTGCAGTTCCTGCATGCGCAGGAGCGCTCCGGCCTGCTGCGCTTGTGGCGCTTCGGCGCCTACGGCGAGATCACGCTGCGCCAGGGGCAGCTGCTGACGGCCTCGATCGACGGCTCATTGCGTGGTGAGGAAGCGCTCGCCGCGCTCGCCGGCTGGAACGCGGGCACGTTTCGGTTCGAGCGCCACGACGTGAG
>DASUME010000291.1:0-3829 GCA_036277895.1 Polyangiales bacterium | reverse complement strand
CCTGGGCGAGCGCTGCCGCGGCGGCATCGATCTGCAGGTGGGCCATGGCACCTGGATCGCTTGCTCGCGTCCGGCCGAAGATGGCGGCAACGTCGTGGTCTACCGCGATGGGGTCGAGACGCGCGTGGGCAACGCCGGGCGCGATGGACGTGGGGTCGCGCTCGCGGGCGACTCGATCGTGTTCCACGAGGGCGCGATCGGCGACCACGCGATCTGGCTGGCGAAGGTGGGTGCGGAGCCTCGGCGCATCTCGCACGTCGGGGCCGTGGCCCGCGAGCCGACACTGGCCGCACACGGCGGGCACCTGTACGCGGCGTTTGCGGAGATCAGCGTCGGCGGCACGCCCGCCAGCACGCTGTTCGTCAGCCGCGATGGTACGGACGCAAAGCAGCTCGCCAGGCCGCTGGCGTACTCCCCGACGCCGCGGCTGACCGCGGACGAGCGTGGGCTGGTGCTCGGTTATCGCGATCGCGTGAAGGAAGGTGCGCGCAGCGAGCTCCGCGTGGTGCGCCTGGATCGCGAGGCGCGCGTCGTCGGCGCGCCGCAGACCGTGGGCCGCGCGAACGACCTCGGCGACCCCAACCTGTACGGCTGCGGCGATCTGCTGGCCGCCCTGCTCCCACGCGAGTACGGCGGCGAACGCTACGTGGGCATCCACGCGCTCGACGAGCAGCTGCGCGCACTCGGCAACGGCCACCAGCTCTACCAGAGCGGCCACGACTTCACGCTCGCCGCCGGCGCCTGCGCCCCCCACGGCCTGCAGCTGTTCGCCGCCGAGCGCGCAGCGCCGAGCAACCCCGGTGTGCAAGCGATCGCATTGCGCTTTCAGTGCGCCGAGTAGACGTGCCCGCTCGCGCTTGCCGCCACCACGCGTGTGCCCGACAACCGGTCGTGCAGGGTGCGCCGCGAGTCTGCGAAGATGAACGCGGTGTCGAGCAGCCCGAGCACGCGGGCGGGGTAACGCAGCAGCAGGCGCCACAGCGGCGCGCGCTCGTCCCGCTCCGTGACCACGCGCGTGCCCGCGATCAGCTTGCCGATCGACTGACCGCGCATCACCCCGAGCGCGAGGTTGAGCGCAGGCACGACCGCGATCAGCGGCCACACCAGCCACGGTGCTACCTGCTGCTCGAGCGCGGTTGCCAGCAGGAACACGCGCAGCACGGTCGCGTAGAACAGCACCAGGTCCACGACGTGCCCACCCAAGCGGGCGCCGAGGTTTGCAGGTGGCAGCGCGGGCGCGCGCTCACGGAGCGTCAGCGGGCCGCGCTCGATGCGCAACGACGCCATCTCCGGTGTCCAGTCACTCGAGCTCGGCATGGTCCCTCCGCGCGTGAATCGCGAGTACGGATTCATCCCCGCGACGCGCGTGCATCGCAAGCCGCTCGAGCTCACCCCCCAGGGTGATCGGTCAGAACTCGTCGGGGGCGAGCTCACCGGCGCGGATGTTGGAGGCGGGGGCAGGCTTCGGCGGCGGTGGCTCTTCGGGCTTGTTCACGGGCGCAGTGATCTTGCGCTCGAGCTTTCGTTTCGGACGCGCTGGCGCGGCGGGAACGCTCGCGTCTGGGCTGGGCTCTCCACGGATGGGCTCCGCGGCGGCACGGGGCGCGGGCGTGAGGCTCGCGACGGGAGGCTCTGGCGCGCTCGCCGGCTCGGCGGCAGCAGGAGGCGGCTGGGGTTCAGGCTCCTCGGAGCGCGACACGAAGAGCGCCACCAGCCCGATCGAGAACACGACGGCCGCGACGCCGGCGAGCTTCGCGCGAACGTTCGAGGCGGGCGCGAGCGAGGGCTGCGCCTCGCGCTCGATGGGTAGCTCCACCTGTGCGGGCTTGGTGGTCGCCGCGGCGGCGGCCATCTCGCTCTCGACCGTCGGGTCGTGTGCGTCGCGTGGCGTACGCAGGCGGACGCCGTCGGGCTCGCGCACGACCAGGCCCGCGCCCTGCGAGATGAAGGGCAACAAGGCGTCGATCATCGCGCGCATGCTGGCGTAGCGTTCGTCGCGGTCGCGCGAGAGCGCGCGCATCACCACGTTGGCGAGCCCGCGCGGCAAGTCGGGCCGGTGGGCGGCCAGGTGGATCGGCGGCGAGTGCATCAAGCGCAGCGCGAGCGCCGCGGTGTTCTCCGCCATGTGCGGCAGCGAGCCCGAGATCGCCTCGTACAAGATCACGCCCATGGCGTAGACATCGACGCGCACGTCGAGGTCGCGCTGCCCGACCAGCTGCTCCAGCGGCATGTAGTAAGGCGTGCCCACGGCCACGCCGCTGCGCGTGAGCGGCGTGTCGGTCTCGTCGTCGAGCTTGGAGATGCCGAAGTCGAGCACGCGCGGATCGTCGAGCCGGCCCGACACACCCGTGCAGACGAAGATGTTGCTGGGCTTGAGGTCGCGATGCAGCACCCCCTGCTCGTTCGCCGCGGCCACACCCTCCATCGCGCGCACGAGGATCACCAGCGCCTCTTGCAGCGTGAGATCTTCATCGTGCAGCAGCTCATCGAGCGTCTTGCCCTCGAGCAACGGCAGCACGATGAACAGCGTGTCCCCGTCGCGGCCCTGGTCGAAGACGTCGATCACGTGGCGATGCTGGACGCGGCCGACCGCCTTGGCCTCGCGCAGGAAGCGCTCGACGAACTGCGGGTTGCTCACGTGCGTGGGCAGCAAGCACTTGAGCGCCAGACGCTTGCCGGTCTCCTTGTGGACCGCAGCATAGACGGCGCCCATCCCTCCCCGACCGAGGACGTGCTCGACGATGTACTTGCCCGCGATCAAGTCACCGGGCTCGGGATGAGCCTCCGACATTCCAGGGAGAGCCTAGCAGTGTCGCGCAAGCCTGTAAGGTCTGTCAGGGCAGGTTCACGCGCAGGCGGGCGTACGAAGGGCAAGCGGTGCCCGAATGCAGACGTTTGCCGGCAGCTGGTTGTGGGGTTTGATTCTGTGGGGGGAGCTGACGGCAAACGCGGTCTGTGCGCAGTCGTTGTCCCAAGACGAGCCCACCGCTCTCGAACTGCGAGAAGAAGCGGAAGAGCCTCCGGGCTATCGGCCACTGATTAACGAAGCGATCCGCGAGTACAACGCGCACAACTTCGCGGAGGCACACTCGCTGTTCGCGAAGGCGCACGCGATGTACCCCAACGCGCGCACGCTGCGCGGCCTGGCGACCGCCGAGTTCGAGCTCAAGCGCTACGACGCTTGCATCGAGCACCTCGAGAGCGCGCTCGACTCCGACGTGAAGTCGCTCGACGAGACGCTGCGCCAGAAGGCCGAAGACCTGCTGCGCCGAGCCCGCAACTTCGTCGCTCGCGTGCAGCTCGAGGTACAACCCCAGCTCGCCGAGGTGGTGATCGACGGCCAACCCGCCCCGCTCTCCAGCGCCGCCCCCCTGGTGCTTCGTGTGGGCAACCACGTGCTGGAGTTCCGCGCCCCCGGCCACTTCACCGAGCGACGCGTGCTCGAGCTCAGCGGCGGCGAAGAAAAGACGCTGCGCATCGTGCTCACCCGCCAGGTGGTAGTCGGCCCGCTGGCCGAAGTCCCTACGCGCACGGAACACCGCAAGAAGTGGTTCCGCAGCGCCTGGCTATGGACCGGCGTCTCCGCCCTCGCCGCCGGCACCGCAGTCGCGCTAACGCTCGCGCTACGCGACCGCCACGCGCCGCTGGATACAGGCACCACGGGGACCCAGCTGTGATGAAGTGGCCATGTGCGCTCGCGTTGCTCTGCGCATGCGAACTGCAACAGCCCACGCAAGCGCTGGTGATCGTCGATGTCGCTCCCGGCCTCGCCGGCGTCGTCGTGGACATCGAAGCCACGCGGGCCGACACGACCTGGCAGCCGATCGGG
>DASUME010000290.1:0-4029 GCA_036277895.1 Polyangiales bacterium | reverse complement strand
CGGCTTCATCCAGGGCTTCCCGGAGCAAGAGGACTACGACGCATACCAGCGCCTGAATGCAGCCGAGCGTCCGGCAGCGGCCGCCAAGCTGCTGGCGCGCATCGACCGCTTCGAGCAGCGCGCGGCCGCGATCGCGATCTGGAGCACGCTCGCGAGCGCAGTCGTGCTCGGCGTGGGCGCCGCGCTGCAGGACGACGGCGATCAGGCACGTGTGCTCGGCGGGCTCACGCTGGTGCCGGTGGTGTCCGCGCTCGCGCTGTTCGCGCCGCGCCTGCTCCAGCGCACGCGCCTCGATCGCTTCTCGTTCGGCGAAGCCCCGCGCCGCCTGCCGCTGAACGGCTGGTGATCAGAAGTCCGCGCGGAGGCCGAGGTTCGGGATCGAGATGCGCGGGGCGCGCACGGCGGTGCACTGCTGGAACACGCAGTCAGCGTCGAGGTACTCACCTTGTGCGGCGACGTTCAGCCACTCGAGGTAGGCGACCATGTCACCCCATCTGCCGCGCCACGCGTAGCCGATGCGCACGTCGGGCCGCACGAACCAGGGCAGGCGTTGTTTGTATTGCGGCGAGAGCTGCTCGATCACGCGGCCCGAGCGCGCGTGCAAGCGCCCGCCCATCGTCAGGCCGCGCCAAACGCGCCACTGCGCCACCACGTTCAGCACGTGGCGCACGTCGAAGTCGGGGCGGAACTTGCCGATCGGCGAGCGGAACGCATCCGCCTTCGCTTCGCCGAGCGTGTAGCTGATCCAACCCGAGAGCTTTCCGAGCTCGCGCTTCAGGAAGAACTCCAGGCCGTAGGCGATCGCATCGCTGAGGGGGGGCTGATCCTCGATGTCCGCGTCCATCACGAGCTCGGGCAGGAGCAGGCGCGTGTACTGATGCAGGTAGCCCTGGACCTCGAAGCGGATGTCTGCGGGCAGCATGTACGCGACTCCGACCTCGTACTGGGTCGCGCGCGTCAGCCCGCGATCGAGCGCCACCTCGGTCAGGCCCGGCAAGGGCAGGAAGAACACCGACGGCTGATGGCCGAGCCCGAAGGCGGCGTGCAGCTCGAGCTTGTCGGTGGCGTTGAACGTGAGCCGAATGCGCGGATCGACCGCGACGTTGGTCCGCTGCTCCACGTGCCAGTAGTCCACACGTGCGCCGAGCTCCGCGCGCAGCTTGGGCAACAGCGAGAGGTCGCTCTCGATGAACAGTCCGCCCTGGTTGCGTGCCGCGGCGGCCGCGATCTGTGGCAGGCGAATGCGCAGATCCCCCTCGGGGCTCGCGAGCGACCCCGTGCCGTTGACGATCGAGCCGACCGAGCCCTGCATGTCGCCACCGACGCGGACCCGCGCGCGCGCGAAGCGCTTCTCGATCCAGAAGCGCGGCCCGAGGTTGTTCGCGCGCACCTTGACGGCGCTGCCGAGCGCGGAGCGGTCGTAGCCGAAGCGCAGCGCCACGCCGAAGTCGAGGTCGTTCGCGAAGCGGTGCAGGTAGCGGTTCTCGACGCGCTGGAACTGCAGATCGGTCGCGCCCGCGCCCGGCACCGAGCTCACGCCAGGCAGGTGGATGCTGTCGAACGACCCGAGCCAGACCAGCTCGTACTGATCGCGCCGCGTGATCGGATAGCGGTAGCGCAGCTGGCCGTCCCAGTAATTCATGCGCGTGCCGCTGTTCAGCACGCCGAGTCCGCGCGCGAGCGCGACCGCTGCCGGGTAGCCGATGCGTCCGCTGAGCGTGAGCGCGCCCTTGCCGAGCTTGCCTTGCAGCCAACCGCCCACGTCGATCAGGCGCAGCTCGGCCTCGGCGTCGAACTGGTCGTCGTAGGGCGTGCCCTCCGCGAGCAGCAACCCGCCGGCGCGTCGCCCGTAGCGCGCGGACGGCACCCCGGCCTGGAAGCGCACCGCGCCGGTCGCGCGCGGGTGGATCACTGCTGGGCCGAAGCCCACGTGATAGAGCTGCGGCAGCGGGATGTCGTCGTAGACGTAGCCAGTCGAGGAGGGCGGCGCACCACGCACGTAGACGTACGGCACCCCGCTCGCGATCGGGACCACGCCGGGTAGGGCGTCGAGGATGCGCAGCGGATCGCCGAACGAGCCCGGAAGATCGCGCGCGCTCTCGTTGCCGACTTCGCGTGCGCCCGCTGGCGGTGCGCGCTGCACGGTCGCAGTGGCGCCGAACTCCGGCTCGTCTTCGCGCTGGCTCGGCGGCGCGCCGGCGTCGATCGACAGCACGATCGCAGGCGTGAGATCGCGAACGCCCGCGTCTGCGGAGCGTGTGTACTCGACGCCGCCATCGAGCGGGTAGATGAACTCGACCGCCGGCGGCTCGTAATGCAGCAGGTCCTGCGCGCGCGCGTGCGACGCCAGCAGCAGTGCCAGTCCCACGAGCCGTAGCCAAAGCTTCACAGCGCCGCGAACCACAACCCTGCTCGTGGGCCCTGCAGAATGCTGTAGAGGATCCCGGGCACCGGCCCGCTGACGCCCTGGAACGACTGCACGCCCTCGTCGATGCTCGAGCTCAGCTCGGCGGACAGCAGGTGTGCGTGCAGCGAGCCCGTGAACGTCCATCGATCGATGACGGTGATGGTTGGCTCGAGGCTCACGATCACCGGCTCGCCCGCGGTGGGCGGATAGAAGACGCCGTAGCCGAACTTGTGCGCCCGCTCCGCGATCACGAGCGGGCGTGCCGCGGGCACCGCGGCGTCCGAGGTTCCCGGCACCCCTGCGTCGGCCTGGATCGACGCGACCACCCCTTCGAGCTGACGCTGCTCGACCACGCCAAGCGTGGCCACGTTGTTCTCGACCGCGTACGCGATCAGCCACAGCAGCTGCCCGGTGCGCTGATCGCGGAAGGCCTGGCTACGCTCGACGCCGCGGTACCCGGCGGTGTACTTGCCGTCGAGCGTCCAGATGCCCAGCTGCGCGTTGACCGACAGGCTGACCATGCGCTTGCCGCTGATGACGCTGACGCGATCGCCCGCCGAACGCGGGTCGAGCTTCGCGCGCGGGGCGGTGCCGGTGACGCCGTCGGAGACGTACACGCTGTAATCGTCGGGGTCGTCCGGGTTGTCGTGTGCCAGGTCGAACGTCAGCTCCGCCGTCGTGTACGAGGCATACACCTTCGGCTCGAAGCGTCGGATCGTGCCGTCTTGCAGGTTGATCCGCACCAGCTGTCGGTCGCTGCAGGGCAGCCACAGGTCGAGTGCACTGTCCTGGTAGCCAGGGGCGCACGCGCCCTCCGCCACGAGCACCGGCGTGAAGTCGGGGCCCTTGGCTTCGTAGAGGTTGTCGTTGTCGACGTAGGCGACGCGCAGCTGGTCGCGCAGCGTCTGCGTGAAGGCGGCCACGTTGGTGCCGAGCGAGAGCAGGAGCGTGCCGTCGAGGGCGCGCTGGGTCAGCTTGCCGGCTTCGAGCAGCCACAGCGCCTGGGGCGCGCTGGAGGCATCGCTGCGTGCCACATCGTCGATCCGCGCGACATCCTCGGCGAGCTTGGTGACCGTGCCCGTCCAGGGATCGATCAGGCGAAGCGTCGCCTCCCGATCGCGCACGAGGGCGACGTTGCGGCTGTCCGAGCGCAGCTGGCTGATCTGCATGTCGTAGAAGAAGCCCGGCCGATCCGCGAACTCCTGCCGCAACGACTCGGCGAAGGGGCCGAGGACTGCGCACTTCTCGTCGGCGAAATAGACGTTGCTCTGGTCTGCTTCCTGGCCTCCGTCCTGTTGGAAGAACGGCAGCACGAAGGCGCGCGCGGCCTCGCCGCGAAGGTTCGGCGCCGTGAGCCCACCGATGTCGTCGCGCACGTCGGCGCCCGCGGGCAGCTGACAATGTTCGCGCGTCTCGAGCCGGACGATGTGCAGCGTGTAGGGCGCGCTCTCGCCGATCTTGACCAGCGCGTAGTGGCCCTCGCTGTCGAGCATGCGCACGTCCCGTGCCGGGCCTGGGATGAGCAACACCGGTTCCACGTCGCGCGCGATCGGCTGCCAGCTGCAACCCGCGACCGAGGTCAGGACGAGCCACAACGCGAACGACATCCGCGCGCATGCCGA
>DASUME010000289.1:0-11375 GCA_036277895.1 Polyangiales bacterium | reverse complement strand
GGGCCCCTTGGTGGCGGCGGCCATCGGCGCGGCCGTGGCCCTCAGCGGCGCGCTCTTGTTGGGCGCCGCGTGCGCAAACCCAGGCGCCGAGAGCGCAGCAAGCAGCGTGAGCACGAGCGTACGGTCCATGGCAGCCACCTCAACAGTAAGCTCACGCTGGCGGTAGGCCAGGCGAGGCGTCAACTAAACCGGTCTCAGCAGCGGGGAGGTCACGCGACCTCCCCGCCCATCGCGGCTAGGCCGCGCGGGGACCCACCCCTCCGCGAGGTTCGCTTCGCTCACGGAGTGCCGGCTGGCGGTGCCGTCATCACGTACGTACTGGCTGCGTTTGTCATTCAAGTCTGCGCTCGACCGCCTCGACGAGCGTGCGCAAGACCTTGACCCTTGCGTAGCGCTTGTCTTCGGCCTCGACCAGCGTCCAGGGCGCGACGTCGCTGCTCGTGCGTTCAACCATGTCGTTGACCGCGGCGGCATACGCCCCCCACTTTTCGCGGTTGCGCCAGTCTTCGTCCGTGATTTTGAAGTTCTTCCAGGGTGTGGACTCACGTTCTTTGAAGCGCGCGAGCTGTTCGTCCTGGCTGACGGCGAGCCAGAACTTGACCGTGATCACCCCGTGGGATGAGAGCTGCTCCTCGAAGTCGTTGATCTCCCCGTAGGCGCGCAACCAGTCCTGGCGGGCTGTGAACTCCTCCACACGCTCGACCAGCACGCGCCCGTACCAGCTGCGGTCGAAGACGGTCAGCTCGCCGCGCCGCGGCAGTCGCCGCCAGAACCGCCAGAGATACGGGTGCGCACGTTCCTCGTCGGTGGGCGCCGCGATCGGCACGATCTCGTACTGCCGCGCGTCGAGCGCCTGCGTCACGCGCCGGATCGCGCCGCCTTTGCCCGCCGCGTCGTTCCCCTCGAACACCGCGACCAGCGCGTGGCGCTTCTTGAAGTGGTGCGAGCGCAGGACCTCGTGCAGCCGCCCCTGCCAGATCAACAAGTCGCGCTCGTAGTCCTTCTTGTCGAGCGTGCGCGTGAGGTCGAGCTTGTCGAGCACCTCCACGCCGTCGATCGGCGTGTTGAGCTCGACGGTCTCCGCGGTCGGCGGCGTCTTCTTCGCGTCCAGGCGTGCACGCAACGCCGTCAGCAGTTGTTCGCCCACCGTCAGGTTGCGGAAGTTGTCGTCCGAGCCCTCGACGATCGACCACGGTGCTTCGGCGCTGTCGGTCTCGCGGATCAGGTGCTCGGCGGTGCGCGTGTAGCGGCCGTAGTGCTTGAGGTGATCGCGCTCCACGTCGCTCACGCGCCAGCGCGTCAGCGGGTCCTTCTCCAGCTTCTTGAGCCGCTTGCGCTGGCGGTGCTCGGGCATGTGGAACCAGAACTTCAGCACCAGCGCGCCTTCGTGCGCGAGCATGCGCTCGAACTTCACGGCGTCCGCCAGCAGCGCGTCCATCGCGTCTTCGTCGAGCTCGCGTGCGAAGCGCCCGTCGAGCGGATCGCTGTACCAGCCGCCGAAGATGATGCCGAGCTTGCCCTTCGGCGGCAGCGCGTTCCAGTAGCGCCACATGCGCGGCTTCTCGCGCTCCACGTCGGTCGGCTCGTCGAACGCGCGCGTCTCGATCTGGCGCGGGTCGAGCCACTCGTGGAGCTTGTTCACGGTCTCGCTGCGGCCCGCGAAGTCGAGCCCGTCGACCACCACCACCAGCTCGAACTCCTTGCGCTGAAGCAGCTCCACCTGCGCGGCGAGGAGCTTTTCCCGCAGCTCCGCCTCCCGGCGCTCGTAGCTCTCGTCGTCGACCTCGTGCCCTAACTCCGCCGCCTCGAACATCTGCGCCTCCCAGTACGATCTCGCCGACTTAACCTGCAAATCTCGTGCTGCCCGGGCCTTGCCAAGCGGGCCTCCCCGCACGAGATTGCCCGCTCGAGCTTCCGTGCTAGAAGTTCGCGCCCCAATCGGGGCCGGCGGGTCGTCCTCGCGTACCTGTAGGTGCGCTCCGGACCCACGCCGAAAATACAACCATCTCTGAAGCTCGAACGCGTACCCGGTTCCCTCGAAGACGAGGGTGGATACGCGGCGGAGGTGGGGGTTCAAACCGGAAGGAGAGCAGCATGACTGAGACCACGACGGCGCCCACCGCGCCCACGACGACGGCACAGGCCCTCGGTAGCGACGTCGCCCTTGGCGATCTGCCGATCGGCGTCCAGCACTTCATCAAGGCCGGCTGCCACTTCGGTCACCAGACCAAGCGCTGGAACCCGAAGATGCGCCCGTTCATCTACGGCGCGCGCAACGGCATCCACATCATCGACCTCGACCAGACGGCCACGCTGTTCAAGCGCGCCTACAACTTCGTGGTCGAAGCGGTCGGTCGTGGTGGTCACGTGCTCTTCGTGGGCACCAAGCGCCAGGCCCAGGACATCGTCCAGGAAGAAGCGCTGCGCGCCAACCAGTTCTTCGTGAACGATCGCTGGCTCGGCGGCACGCTCACCAATTTCCGCACGATCAAGACCGGCATCGAGCGTCTGCGCACGCTCGAGCGCATGAACGAAGACGGCACCATGGACGGCCTTCCCAAGAAGGAAGCCCTGATGCTGAACCGCGAGCGCGAGAAGCTCGAGAAGTTCCTCGGCGGCATCAAGGCCATGAACGGCGTGCCCTCGGTGATCTTCGTGATCGACCCGCACCACGAGCACATCGCGATCCGCGAGGGCCGCAAGCTCAACATCCCGATCGTCGCGATCACGGACACCAACTGCGATCCGGACCTGGTCGACTTCGTGATCCCCGCGAACGACGACGCGATCCGCTCGGTCAAGCTGATCACCTCGCGCCTGGCGGATGCCGCCATCGAGGGCAACCAGCGTCGCCGTGAGTTCCGCAGCGAAGGTGGCCAGTCCAACGCGCCGCGTGAGGGCCGTGGGGAGGGCGTCTCGGTCGAGTTCTCGCGCGGCAATCGCCGTGGCGGCCAGGGTGGTCGTCCGGGCGGCGGCGGTGGCGGCGGTGGCCGTGGTCCCCGCCGCGACGGCGGTGGCGGCGGTGGTGGCGGTGGCCAGAGCAGCGCGCCGGTCGAGACCACCTCGGAGGCTCCGGAGAGCACCGAGGGCGGCGGCGAGTCCAACTAACGAATCGGCGCGTCGTGCCCCGACGCGCGAAGGAAGAGTGTCATGGCCATTTCTGCACAACAGGTGAAGGCTCTGCGCGACCGTACCGGTGCCGGTATCGGCGACTGCAAGAACGCCCTGGAAGAGGCCGGCGGCGACGAAGAGAAGGCCGTCGAGATCATCCAGAAGAAGGGGCTCGCGAAGGTCGCCAAGCGCGCCGGCGCGATCGCCACCGAGGGCGTCATCCACGCCTACATCCACGCGGGTAGCCGCATCGGCGTGCTGGTCGAAGTGAACTGCCAGACCGACTTCGTCGCGCGCAGCCCGGACTTCCAGGAGTTCGTGAACGGCGTCGGCCTCCAGATCGCGTCGATGAGCCCCACGGTCGTGCGCCGGGAGGACTTCACGGCCGACCAGGTCGCGAAGCAGAAGGCGATCTTCCTCGGCCAGATGGACGAGGAAGAGGCGACCACCGGCAAGAAGCGTCCTGCCGAGGTGCGCGAGAAGATCGTGCTCGGCAAGATCGACAAGTGGCAGGCCGAGAACTCGCTCGACGAGCAGCCCGCCGTGGTGAGCGACGAGGGCGAGACCACCGCCAAGCTGGCCGAGAAGCTGAGCGCCAAGATCGGCGAGAAGATCTCGGTCCGGCGCTTCGTGCGCTACGAGCTGGGTGAAGGCTTCGAGAAGAAGAAGTCCGATTTCGCCGCCGAGATCGCCGAGACGCTCAGCAAGAGCTGAGCTTCGCGCTCGCTTTTCTCATCGAACCTCGGGCGCCTCGTGCGACCGGGGTTTTTTCATGCGACCTTACCCCCACTCGCCCAAGGAGATTCTGATGAACGCGACGATCCTCAAGCACAAGCGCATCCTGCTGAAGATCTCCGGCGAGGCGCTGTGTGGGAGCATCGGTGGCTTCGGCATCGACCCGGCCACGCTGCGCACCGTCTGCTCGGAGCTCGCCGAGGTGCACGCCACCGGCGCCGAGCTCGGCCTCGTGATCGGCGGCGGCAACATCTTCCGCGGCCTGAAGGGCAACGCCCAGGGCATGGACCGCACGGCCGCCGACCACATCGGCATGCTGGCCACCGTGATGAACGGCCTGGCCGTGCAGGACGCGCTGGAGAAGCTCGGCGTGCCGACGCGGGTGATGACGGCGCTGCAGATCAACGCGGTCGCCGAGCCGTACATCCGCCGCAAGGCGGTGCGTCACCTGGAGAAGGGCCGCGTCGTGATCTTCGCGGCAGGCACCGGCAATCCCTACTTCTCCACCGACACCGCGGCGGCGCTGCGCGCGATGGAGATCCAGGCCGGCGTGCTGTGCAAGGCGACCAAGGTCGAGGGCGTGTATACCAAGGACCCGATGAAGTTCGGGGACGCCACCATGTTTCGTAGGCTCAGCTACGATCGCTTCCTGCAGGAGCGCATGGGCGTGATGGACTCGACCGCGGTCACGCTCTGCCGCGACAACAAGCTCCCCATCCGCGTGTTTGCGCTCGCCGAGCGCGGCAACATTCAGCGCGTGGTACAAGGTGAAGACGTGGGCACGCTCGTGTCTGAACAGGGCGAATAAACGGGAGATTCGGCGATGATTGATGAAATTCTGAGCGAGCTGAAGAGCGACATCGCCAAGTCGCACGACGTCCTGAAGAAGAACCTGACGCGCATCCGCACCGGGCGCGCCAACCCGGACGTGCTCGACCCGGTGCGCGTGGACTACTGGGGTGCCCCCACGCCGATCAGCCAGATGGCGAACATCAGCGTGCCCGAGCCGCGCATGCTGCTGGTGAAGCCGTGGGACAAGCAGAACCTCAAGGCGATCGACCGCGCGATCCGCGAGGCCGACCTGGGTCTGAACCCGCAGAACGACGGCGAGGTCATCCGGCTGCCGATGCCCATGCTCACCGAGGAGCGCCGCAAGGACCTCACCAAGGTCGCGCGCAAGACCGGCGAGGAGGGCAAGGTCAGCATCCGCAAGCACCGCCAGGACGCCCGCACGCTGCTGGAGAACCTCAAGGAAGAGGGCGAAGCCGGCGAAGACGACGTCGAGCGCGCACTCAAGAAGGTCGACGAGATCGTGCACACCGGCACCGCGCAGGTCGACGAGATCGTCGCCCGCAAAGAAAAAGACATCCTCGAGGTCTGACCAGGCCGTGTCGCTTAGCGGCGCGCTCGAGATGCGCTCTTGGCGGCAGCCTTCTTGGTAGGGGCGCTCGGCGACCCCTCCAGCGAGGCGAGGTGCTTGCGCGTGGCGACGCGGCGCCAGCTGTCCCTCACCAGCTCCGCCAGCTCCTTGGCCCCGACCTTCGCGTGCGCGACCGTGACCCAGCCGTGCTGCCCGATGTACGGAGTACGCGTGAAGCGCGCATCCTCGAGCAGCGCGTCCTGCGCATCGCGACCGAGGTTGACCGACAAGGTCGCGCCCGCGTCGTGCTCGTTCATGCCCGCGATCAAGAACGGCTTCTTGCCGACGCGGAAGGCCGGATGGTGCACCATCACGTATTCCTCCGCGCCAGGCAGCCCCGCACACAGCTTGCGCAGCTGACCCAGCGCCGCGTCGATCTTCGCTGCATCGATCCTCGCCACGCGCCGAGTGGAGCACGAGGACACGCGGTCTGCCAAGCCGACCGGGACACGAGACTAGTAGGGCGTCGCCAGCGACGTGTACCACTGCCAGGCGCCGCCCTCGGTCACGCCTCGTGCGAGGCCGAGGCGCAGGGAGGAGTCCACGCCGTAGCGCGCGGACCAGTCGAGCCGCAGCTCGCCGCCCACGCCGACACCGAGTCGACCAACGTCGAGCTTGCGCTGCTCGCCGTACCAGGCGTCGCCCACGTCGCAGAACACGGCCGCGTGCACGCGCCGGGCGAACAGCGGCAGCGTGTCGTAGCCGCGGTTGATGCGGCCGAGCAGGAAGCGATACTCGGCCTGCGCTGCGTGCATCGTGTCGCCGTAGCGCGGCGCGAAGCCGCGCAGGCGCGCGTAGTCGGCCGGGGCTGCCTTGATGCCCAGCAGCGCATCCCGCAGCGGCACCAGCTGCGCGGGATAGCCGCCTAGCCCCACCTGCGTGCGCTGCGCCCCGGTGTACGAGAACGCGAGCACGCTCTCCTGAAACCGGAAGCGCACGAACTGCTCGAAGCGCCACGTGAGGCCGTAGTCGCGCTCGCGGCTGCCGAGGTACGGATCGGCCACGCTGCCTGCGAGCGTCACCACCGAGCCCCACGAGTTGCTGATGTCGTACGACTGCCGCTGCGCGCTGGCGTAGGTCGCGCTCCAGTAGGCGCGCGCGTTGAAGCCGAGCGGAGGCTCGCGCGGATGCGGGTAGTTCGGGTCGAGCGGCACGCCGAAGTCCGAGCGCTGCTTCAGCACGTTCGTGGTGTAGTCGAGCCGTCCTGACAGCGAGCGCAACGGCCAGCGCACCGTGAACGTCGAGGCGATGCCGAGTGCTCCGTAGCGGGCATCCCACGGGTAGCTTCGGTCGTTCGCGTACAGATCGCGGCGCTCGTAGTCGCGCCAGGAGGCGTAGAGCAGGATCGGGAAGCGCGGCTGCCGGTACGCGTACGCAGCATCCACCGTCACGTCGTGGTCGTCGAGCAGCGTGGTGGCGCGCAGCGACCAGCCGTGGAAGCCGACCGCATCGTGGCCGTCCGTGCTCACCACCACACGCGTGCCGGCCCCTGTGTCCTCGGTGGTGAGCTCCCAGTAGCGCGGGTAGAGCGTGTGCAGCGGCTGGTATGCATGGCTGACCAGCGGCGCCGGGCCCGCGAGCGCACGCGGGGGAGGGCGGTCGTACGGCTCCGCGGCCGGCCGCGCCGCAACGTCCGCCAGCTCGAGCCGATACAGATCGAAGCCGCGGCTGTTGTAGCCCACGTACACGATCGACTTGCCGTCCGGCGAGACGTCGGGTTGGAATGCGCCGCCGAGCACGTCCGTGATCTGCGTCAGCGCACCGCTCGCGATCGAGTACGCGTACAGGTTGGCGATGCCGCTGCGATCCGACGAGAAGTACAGCGTCGCGCCGTCGGGCGAGAACACCGGCCCGCGGTCGAGCGCGCGGTCGTAGGTGACGCGGGTGCTCGTCCCCGTCGCCAGCTCGAGCAGCCAGATGTCGCGGTATCCGCCCTGTCGCCAGGCTCCGTACGCCAGCCACTCTCCGTCCGGAGACCAGCGCGGCGTGAACACCTGCTCGAAGCGGCGGCTCTGCACCACCCCACGACGTGTGCCCTCGATGTCCGCCAGCTCTGCGACTTCCAGCTGTGTGATGCCGCCGCCCTGCACCACGTAGGCGACGCGCGCGCCGTCCGGCGACACGTCCGGCTCGCGCGCCCGCAGCGCGGTGGTGAGCTTTGTCTTGCGGCCGTCGCGAAGCGCGTAGAGCTCGCTGAAGCTGTACGTGGTGCGGTGGTAGTCGTTGGCGGCGAAGATCACGCCGTCGCTCGCGCGTGACGCCTGCGCCACCGTCTGGGTGCGCGCGAGCCGGCGCGTGTGCAGCGTGCGCAGGTCGAGCGAGCGCAGCTCCGGCACCCGACGGTTGTCGTACACGCCGTAGACCACTTCGTGTGCGGACACGAAGCGCGGCGTGCGCGTCAGCTCGCCGTGGCGCGTCAGCTTCGTGCCCTCGCGGCTCTCCGCCCGCGGCGTGCGCGACTCGATCTGCGCACGGACCTGGGCGGCGCGCACGTGCACGTCTTCCCGGAACTTCTCGTACAGCTCGACGAACGTCTCGCCGCTGGTGCGCTTCAGCGCGCGGTTGAGCCCGTAGGGCACGATGCGCCGCCCGTACTCGCGGATGAAGCGCCCGAACGCCTCCGGCCCCAGCCGCTCGGCCACGAACTGCATGAACAGCCCGCCGTACGCGTAGCGCACGTTGCCGTGCGGCCAGCGCTCGCCGTCGAAGCCGATCCAGTCGAGGTCGATCCAGCGGCCCTCCAGCGCATCCATGCGCAGGAACATGTCGAACATCGTGCCCCGCGCGCGGCCGCCGGTGCTCTGCTGCGTCTCCTGCTGCACCGCGAGCCCCTCGATCAGCCAGCCCGGCAGGAACTGCTGGGGCGTGTACACGCGCCCGAACACCTGCTGCACGAGCCGCGGGATCAGCCCGGACTGCTCCAGGTGCAGCACGTGGGTGTACTCGTGCGTGAGCAAGAACGAGGGCCAGGCGTCGTAGTCGGCGAGCGGGGAGAGGTCGTCCGGCGCGGCCACACGCAGCCGGATCGCGTTGTAGGGCAGCACGTTCGCGAAGCCGTTGGCCGCGTCGTTGTCGTCCGCCACCACCAGCTCCACACGCTGGCGCAGCTGGAGCCCCAGGGCGCCGCCCACGCGGTCGTGGATCGCGTCCATCTCCGCGGCGAGGGTGCGCGCCCAGACCCCGAGCGGCTCGTGGTAGTGGAGCCGGAAGTGCTCGCTTTCGAGCGTTCGCCAGCGCAGCCGCAGGTCCGCCTGCGCGCGTGCGTGTGCGCTCAAGAAGGGAAGCGCCGCGCAGCACAACAGCAGCACCCACCTCGCGCCGCACGCCACCCGCATCGGCACCGCTTATAACAGCGGTCAGGACGCGTTCGCGAGATTACCTCTACCTTGACCGCGGCACGTTGAAGCCCATACGCTAAGCGTTGCCGCTCCGTTGTTGCGGCATATTTTGATGGAGCCAACAGCCCCCAGAAGAGCGCCGACGCCGGTACCCACCCCACAGCATGGGTTCGCCCTGCGCTTCATCTCGGGGAAGTACCAAGGCGGCGAGTATCCACTCCCTGCAAACCGGGAGATCGTCGTCGGGCGCTCTAGCGAGCTCGACATGGTGCTGGTGGAAGACATGGTCTCCCGGCGCCACGCCAAGATCATCGTGTCCGATGATCAGATCGTGATTCAGGATCTCGGGTCCACGAACGGCACGTTCGTGAACGGCGAGAAGATCAAGCGCGCCAAGCTCAACGAGGGCGACCGCATCTTGATCGGGACCAGCATCATCAAGCTGGTCGCCGCCGACCCGGCTTCGGCCGGAGCCAGCCTGCAGAAGATGGAGCAGCAAGCGCGCAGCCGCGCGACGCAGCCGCGCACGATGAGCGGCTCGATCGACGAGGTGCCGCTGCCGGACCTGATGCAGCTGTTCTCGACGAGCAAGAAGAGTGGCGTGTTGGTGGTCCGCACCGACGACGCCGAGGGCAAGATCTTCCTGGAGAAGGGCACCATCGTCTTCGGGTCGGTGAACGACCAGGAAGAAGTGCCCCCGCTCAAGAGCCTGATCCGGATCCTGACCTGGGAGCACGGCTCCTTCGACATGGAGCCGGCGGTCGAGCGCGACTTCCCGATCAAGCTCGACCTCTCCACCGAGGGCATCCTGATGGAGGCCTTCCGCCAGATCGACGAGCTACGCCGGATCGCGGCCGAGCTGCCCGCGCACCACGCGCTGCTCAACCTCGCCAAGCCGATCGTGCCGCTGCTGCGCGAGCTGAAGCCCGAAGACCTCGACGTGCTCCAGCACGTGATCAACTACGGGACGGTCGAGACCGTGCTCAACAAGAGCATGTCGAGCGACCTCGACACGAGCGAGATCCTGCTCAAGCTGCTCAAGGCCGGCTTCATCCGGGTCGACTAGGGCGCCGTCAGCAGCTTCGCGAGCAGCGTCTGCGAGTACTCGCTGAGCTCCGTGAAGACCACGCCCATGCCGGGCGGCTCGGTCTCCACGCGCACCACCTTGCCGATGCCCTCGATGTGCTGGACCTCGTCCATGATCACCGTGAACTTCAGGTTCACCTCGGTGCCCACCGCCAGTGGGTGAGCCGAGCGGACGAAGGCGCCGGAGCGGGAGATGTTCGTCACGTATTCGTGCACGAAGGCATCGAACGATTCGAACTCTTTGTTGATGGTGACCCGCTCCTCGCGGCGCCGCAGCTCATCGGCCATCGTAGGCACAAGCCTACCACGATCATGCGCTGGAGAGGTCGAACTGCTCGAGGTGGTACTCGCGCTTGGGCGACAGCACGACCTGCCTCGTGAAGCGCACCTGGGCGTCCTCGATGTGCGCCTTCTTCTCCCGCTGCAGCATGTCGCAGATGGCAGGGTGGGCGTTCACGATGATCTTGTAGCCGGGCAGCTGGTCCTTCTCACGACGTAATTGCCGCAAGATTTCGTGACAGACGGTGGTCTTGCTGGCCAGCGTGCCGGTGCCGTCGCAGTAGAAGCAGGGTTCGTGCAGGGTCCGCCCCAGCGACTCCCGGGTGCGCTTGCGCGTCATCTCGACCAGGCCCAGCTCGGACAGCCGCACCGCCGTGGTCTTGGCCTTGTCGGTCTTCAGCACCTCGATCAGAGCCCGGTAGGTCTTCTCGCGGTGCGAGGCGCGCTCCATGTCGATGAAGTCGAGCACGATCAGGCCGCCGATGTTGCGGAAGCGCAGCTGGTAGCCGATCTCCTTCACGGCCTCGAGGTTGGTCTGCAGGATGGTCTCCTCCAGATCCTTGCCGCGACCCGTGAAGCGGCCGGTGTTCACGTCGATCGCGGTCAGCGCCTCGGCCTGATCGATGATCAGGTAGCCGCCGGAGGGCAGGGGCACCTTGCGCGACAGCGCGCGCGCGATCTCGTCCTCGATGCCGTACTCGTCGAACAGCGGCGAGTCACCGTCGTAGAGCACCACGTCCTTCACGCGCTCGGGCATGAACACGGACACGAACTCCACCAGCCGCTCGTGCTCGCGCGGGTCGTCGATGATGATGCAGTGCACGCTCTCGTTGAAGAGGTCGCGCGCCGAGCGCAGCACGATGTCGAGGTCGGCGTACAAGCAGGCCGGTGCGCGGCGCACGGTGCCGCGCTTCTTCATCGCGCGCTCCCACTGCTTCACCAGGTAGCCGACGTCCGCCTTGAGCTCACGCTTGGTCAGGCCCGCGGCCACCGTACGCACGATCAGCCCGCCCTGCGGCGGCTTGAAGGCCTCGATCGCCTCGCGCAGGCGCTTGCGCTCCTTCTCGCTGCCGATGCGCTTCGAGATGCCCACGTGGTCGACCGTGGGCATGTAGACGACGTAGCGACCCGGCAGCGCCACATGACTGGTCACGCGTGCGCCCTTGGTGCTGATCGGCCCCTTCGAGACCTGCACGACGATCTCCTGCCCCTCGCGCAGCACGTCGCGAATGGGCGTCTTCCTGGAGATGCGCTTGCTCTTGGCTGCTTCCTGCTCGGACTCGTCCTCGGCCTCACCCTCGTCGTGGGTGTGGTCGTGACTCAGCATCGCCTCCAGGTCTTCCTCGGGCACCACGTCTTCGACGTGCAGGAAGGCCGCACGATCGAGCCCGATGTCCACGAACGCC
>DASUME010000288.1:0-4906 GCA_036277895.1 Polyangiales bacterium | reverse complement strand
CGCACGGACGGCGGCGCCAGCGTGGGCACGTCGCTGTGTGTGCTCGGGACCAGGCCGCGCGCGGTGTTGTCGAGCGGCAGCGGATACTGCTGGTAGCCCGCGAGGTCGTTGGGCTGCGGCTCGGCCAGGCCGGGTCCGCCGAACTCCGCCAGGATGACGGTGATGTTGTCGTGACCGCCGCCCACCTTGGCGAGCTCGATCAGCCGCTCGCAGCCGGCCTCCAGCTCCGCGTACTCGCTGAGCACCTCGCGGATCGTCTCGCCGTGCACGAGGCCGCTCAAGCCGTCCGAGCAGATCAGCAAACGGTCGCCCTGACGAAGCTCGAGGAACGTGAGGTCGACCGAGACCTGCTCGGTGGTGCCGAGCGCCTGCAAGATGATGTTCGAGTGCTCGAACGCCTCGGCCTCGTCCTCGGTCAGCTGACCTGCTTCGATCAGCTGATTGACCAGGCTCTGGTCCTTGGTGATCTGCTTGAGCTCGCCGGCGCGCAGCACGTAGGCGCGGCTGTCGCCGACTTGCCCCACGAACAGCGTCTTGTCCATGAGCGCCGCGACCGTGGATGTGGTGCCCATGCCGCGCTTGCTGCGGTCCGCGCGTGCGGACTCGAAGATGCGCGAGCCGGCCTCTTCGACCGAGCGCACCAGGCTGCGCGCGAGGGCATCGCGGTCTTCGGGCACGCCGCCGCGACGCATGATCTCGTACAGCGTGTCGACGGCCATCTGGCTCGCGACCTCACCCGCTGCCGCACCGCCCATGCCGTCGCAGACCGCGAACAACAGGCCGCTGCTCGGGACCTCGTGGAAGTTGGCAGGTTCGCGGCTTCCCGTGGCGAGATCCGCCAGCAGGTAGTTGTCCTCGTTGTGCTCGCGCACGAGACCCACGTCCGTACGGCCGACCACCTTCACGGTGATCGCCTGTGGCTGCGCGCTCGTGCCGTCTTCGGAGCTCACGTCGCTGGCGACATTAGCCTCGGAAGTGCCGTCCGCGTAGTCGACATCGGTCGCTCCACCGCCCTCAGCCACACCCGCACCTTCGCGAGTCGCCGCAGGCTCGTCGGATGTTCGCTCGCGCTGCGCGTCGCTCATCTCCCGGCACGGCCTCCCAGGGGACCGGCCTCGTACCGGAACAGATGCCTACCGACGCGGAACTGGTCACCATCCCTGAGCACGTGTTCCCCCCGGATTCGTAGCGCGGTGCCATTCGACGAGCCCAAATCGTGCAAGGTGTATCGTCGGCGAGCGTGGTCCACGCGGACAGCCGCATGGCGTCTAGACAGGAACGGGTCGTCGGTGAAGACGATGTCGCCATTCTCGCGCCCAATCACTGTTTCGTCACGGAAAAGGTAGTGGACGTCCCGAGCTACGCCCTCCGTGGTGTACTGAACCAGGCGCGCAAAGCGAGCCGCTTCCGGGGTGCCGAACACCAGAACACCTCGTTGCCAGGCCGGCCCGAGGGACAGCTCACCGTCCGCGAGCACCTCGAAGCGCAGCACTTGCTGGCCGATCAACACGGTGTCTCGGTCGCGCAGCTCGAGCTCCTCGCGCAGCCGAACGTACACGCCGTTGACGCTGTCGAGGTCGCGCAGCGTGTAGCTGCCGTTGCGAAACGAGACGCGTGCGTGCCGGGGCGACATGTAAGGGTCGTCCGGGAAGGTGACGCCTCCCTCGCTCGCACCCACGTCGGCGTCGCCTTCCACGAGTGGGATCGAGCGCCCCTCCGAGCCGTCCTTCAACAAGGTGACCAGGCGCGCGGCCCCCAGCTGCGGCAGCTCCACCGGTTGGCTCTGCATCGGGGTCACGCGCGGGGCGGCGGCGGTGGCTTCGACGAACGACGCGCCGCAGAAGCGACAGAACACGGCGCCCGCATCGCGCTTGCCGTGACAGCGCCAGCAGCTGGCCGGCGCGGGCACCGGCTGTGGCTCGGTCTTGCTGAGGTCGCCGCCGGCCGCGAGCGCGGTACCGCACTCGCGGCAGAACTTCATGCCCGGCAGACCGGGCGCATTGCAGCTCGGACAGACCTTGGTTGGCTCGCGTGCTTCGACGCGCGCCTCTTCGCCATCGCGGGTGGTCGCGGGGACCTCACCGCTGATTGGCTGGGCCGGGAACTCTGCCTCGGCGCGTCGCACCGGCCGCGATGGCGGCGTGGACTCGTGCAAGGTGGAGCTCATCGACTGCGCGGCCGCCGGCGTGACGACCGCGCGCGCCGGAGGCGAGACGCGATCCGACATGCGCTTCCCGCAGTTGGTGCAGAACATGATTCCGGCTGGGTTGTCCCACCCGCAGCTACCGCAGCGCATGCCCCCGCAGTGAACTCGGAGTATCCGGACCCGTCAAGGGTCGGTGTCGCATTCAGTGCGCTTGCGTGACGCCGGCCGGCACGACGGCGCGCGACGTTCACATGTACGTGAGGCCTACCTCGAAGAAGAACGCTTCCGAGAAGTGGTCGCGCGCGCCACGCCGCACGCCGTCGCGGTCGGTGCGGAAGGGCGTGTGCGAGAAGCCGCGTACGCCGAAGCCGAGCCGGACGCCGAAGCTCTCGGTCATCTCGATCTCGACACCCGAGAAACCCTGGAACACGACGCCGACGGTGGCGGCGCGGAAGATGTCTCCGAACACCATCGCACCGCCACTCAATTCGAAAATGGGGTGAAACAAGTATTCGCTCGGCGCGGTGTAGCGCATGCCCACGCGCAGCTGCTGTTGCACGGCGAGCTCGTAGACGGAGTCGCTGTCGAGGAACCAGACGTCGTAGGCGACCAGCACACCGAAGCCGCTCGGACGCCGGCGCTCGAGTGAGGCGCCGACGCCACCGCCCGCCTGCAGAACACAGCCGTAGCCCTCGGGACACAAAGCTTCGTTTCCGAGTGGCAGCGTCAGCCCGGTGTGCACTTCGATGGCGAGTCGAGGAGCGGCCTGTGCAGGTGGTGGCGGGATGACGAACGTGGAGCCCACTTCGGGAACATCGGCCGCGCGTGCTGCGGGCGCGAGCAGCGCGCCGAGCGCAGTCACGCCGATGCAGATCCAACGAGCGAGCACGTTCGTCGGCATCCTAAACAAGCCCCTCATCAGGCGCTTGCAGAAAACGGTGCAAGTGCCAGAAATTCGCGACCACGAACGCCTTCACGCGTGCGCTCGCCGTTGTTGACAGGCTTACCTCCACACCTATAGTAGCCGCGCTCGGGAAGGACTGCGATCATGGATATCTACCTCGACAAACGCGCCGTTAAGCAAATCAGGATCTCTGCGGACGAGGCGATCGAGGAGGGCGACACGGACACGCTTCGTGAGGACATCATGGAGGCGTTCACCGAGGAGCAGATCGAGGAGATCGAGCGTCGCATCGACAGCGGTGACTTCTACGACTTCCTATCCGAGATGCTCGACGAGTGGTCCGGCGAAGATGTCGACGAGCTGTTCGAGTTGCTGGAGTCGGCGTTGGTCGATGTCGGCATCGACGTGAAGTACGCGCGGGCGACCGCCGAGGAAGAGGAAGAAGAAGAGGAAGAGACGGAAGACGCCGACGACGAGGACGAAGCCGACGAAGACGTCGACGACGTGACCGCGCCCGACGACGACATCATCTAATCCTCACTCCTCCCGAAGCGAAGAATCCCCGAAGCGCGTGTGGCGCTCCGGGGATTTGTCGTTGTGCGGCGCGAAGATCGTTCAGTCGCGCTCTTCGCGCTCCTCGTCGTCATCGCGCTCCGCGTACGAGCGGCCGCACTCGGCGGTGATGCGCGACTCCGCACGGCGGCGGGCCGAGCCCACCTCGTGGTTCTGCATCAGCTCCTTGTACAGGTCGCAGCCCTGGTCCTTCTCGCCGCGCGCGAGCCGGAGCTCGGCTTCCTCCGCGAGCGAGTCGTCGATCACCGTCGAACGCGGAAACTCACTGCGCACGTTCTCGTACGCTTTGATCGCCTTCTCCGGGTCGCGCAGATCGTCGCGGTAGATGCGCGCGATGCGCAGCGCCGCCTTGGGCATACGCGGCCGCGTGTAGCTCGCGATCACGAAGCTGTACTCGTGCGCGTCGACCATCTGCTGCAAGTAGCCGATCGCTTGCTTGGGGTTCTCGTCCTCGAGCGCGAGATCCGCGAGCTGCCAGAGCGCGTCGTCCCAGCGTCGGCCCTTCGGGTACGGGTAGCGCTGTACCTGACGCTGCAGCACGAGCTTCGCTTCGTCCTTGCGATCGAGCTGCAGCAGCAGCTCCGCTTCCGCGCCCATCAGCGGCTCACCGAGCGAGTCCGCGAGCACCTTGTCCTTCATCTCGCGGATCCAGACCAGGCCCGCTTCCTTGTCTTCGATGTCATCGACGTGGCGCACGGCGAGGATACGCAGCGCGCTCTGGGCGGCCGCGCTGTCCGGCTCGTCCTCCATCAAGTCCATCAGGTCGTTCTCGGCGCGCTCGACGTCCTTGTTGGTGAGCAGCCGGTAGCGCGCGGAATCGAGGCGCGCGCGCAGCGTGCGGCGCGCGACCACCTCGGAGTCACCGAGCTTGTCGCAGACCGCGATCGCGTTCTCGTAGTCGCCCTTGCGCGCGTAGACGCGGCTCTGACGGTACAGCGCTTCGTCGCGATCGACCCGGCGCTCGGCGGTGTCGGCCGCGGTCTGGTACTGCGCGACCGCCTCGTCGAGGCGTCCGTGGTGCTGCGCGGTCTGCGCTTCGGCGAGCGCGTTGAGGTGCGCCTTGCCGCGCGGCTTCGAGAGAGTGGGTGCGCAGGCGGAGAGCGCGAGCAGGCAACAAGGAAGCAAGTAACGACTAAGCACGGGCAAAGGCTCCTAGCGCAGCGTCGATGTGCGCTGCCTCGAGATCGCGGTGCAGCACCGCGCGCAGCCGGGAGGGCGCGACGGCGTTCACCAAGACATCCAGCGTGCGGAGGCGCTGCACCAGCTCACTTGCCGAGCGCTCC
>DASUME010000287.1:0-6944 GCA_036277895.1 Polyangiales bacterium | reverse complement strand
AGATCTGCACGATGCGGTCGCCCTCGAGCAGCACCTTGGTGGCGTCGGGGATGTCCACGCAGCGCGGGATGTCGAAGTCGATGCCGAGCACGGCCTCGTCCGAGCCGAGCGCGTAGGCGTCGATCGGCAGGATCAGCTCGGGCGCCCAGAGGTGGTCGCTCATGAGCACGAACGTGGGCCCGTTCACGAACGCCTTGGCCTTCAGGAGCGAGGTGCCGTTCGGCTTGTCGAACTCGTCGTTCTGCACGTAGCGGACGTCGAGGTTGAAGCGGTGGCGATCGAGGCCGCGACGCAGCACGTCGCTCATGTAGCCCGTGATCACCACGACCTCATCGACGCCGGCGCGCTCGAGGTTGCGGATGGCGTGCACGATCAGCGGGGTTCCACCGACGCGCTTCAGGGGCTTCGGAAAGCTGAGCCCGCTTACAAGTCGCTCGCCCTTACCCGCTGCCAGGATGATCGCTCTCTTGGTCATCTCATGCCCCTGTCGCAACTACGACGCTTGCGTGGCACCCGTTCACAGAGGACGTGAAAGACAGGCACACTCGGCGTGAAACCGGCGCACCGGTGTCACGATAAGCGGGCGAGTTCCGCGCACTCTGCTCTTTGGACGGCATCGCTAGGGGGATCGTTACGCAACCGTCATGCCACGGGGTCTTCGATCCATCCGTGTGCGCGGTACGCATCCACGGTTCGCGTGGTTGCCTTTTTCTGTAACGCGAGAGCGAGCAGGCAGAGCAGGTTCATCAGCGTCAACCGCAACCAGAGGTACAGGTCCAGGCGGTCGGCCATGCCGAAGATCGCGAACAGGTAGGAGTGCGGCGCGAGCGAGATCGCCATCCACGCGCGCATCGGTGCGCGGTTGGTCTCGCGGTAGAGCTCGACGCTCTGCGGGTTGCGCGCGACGCCCTTCAGGAGCCGCAGCGCGAGCGGGTTCGTGCGCCGCGTCAGGTTCTCCTGGAACACGTTGTAGTCGGCGTAGAAAGTCATCGAGAGCCGCGTGTACCAGGGCGCGTGCTGCGCGTCGGCCTGTGCCTTCAGCTGCGCCGCACGCTCGGCGTCGTCGCCCTCACCGCCGCGATCGAGCCGCGTCTGGCGCAGATGCAGCTCCTTGTAGAAGTCGTACAGGTTGAGGTGCAGGCCGGTGGTCAGCACGGTGACGACCCCGAGCGCGAGCACCGTCCAATCGGCCCCATTTGCGAACAAATGCCACAGACACGCGAGCGAGGTGCTGATGCCGACCACCATGTCGGCCGTGCCGTCGAGCGCGCGTCCGAACGCGGACTGCATGTTCTTGGCGCGCGCGAGGATGCCGTCGGCGCCGTCCATGATGGCGCTGATCCAGAGCAGCGCGCCGCCCCAGATCATCGCGCTGCGGCTGCCGTCGAACCAGCAGGCGGCCGCGACCACACCGAGCGTGATCGCGAACAAGGTAATCCCGTTGGGTGTGACCGGTGTGCGGAAAACCAGCTTGCAGAAGGCGTACGCGAGCGGCCGATGCACCCAGAGGTTGATCGGGTCCTCGACGTCGCGGGACTTGAGCAGCTGCGAGAACGGTGGGAGCCCGGGCGCCATGCTGCGCGCCCTCGCTGCCACTTCGGAATCGGTTCGGCCTGCCATCTGGGCCCCTTCTGTATCGCGTGCGAGTGGACTGCAAGGCACGTTCCCGGAACGATGATAGAACGTGCGGCTCGTGCGCAGGCCTTCCTCGATCTCCCGTGAGCCGGCACCGCGCTGGTTATTGGTTGCCGCGCTCGCGTCCTCGTTACTGCTCCACGTGCTGCTGATGGTGGCGGGCTCCATCTTCCTCAAGCCGCCGGAGCTGGACGTCGAGTTCACGCTGCCCATGGACGTGGAGCTCGGCACCTCGGAGGCGCTGACGGTGGCGCCCACGCCGGTGAGCGAGCCCGCGAGCGACCCCGCCACAGGCAGCGCGCAGGGCGCGGGAGCCGGCGGGGACGCGGGGCTGGTGGACGCAGGCGTGGCCGATGCGGGTGATGACGGCGGGGCGCGCGACGCCGGACCTCGCATCCGCGATGCGGGAGCGCGCGCAGAAGATGCGGGCCCTGCGCTGGCGGTCGCCGGCGATGCGGGTGCGGCGCGTATGCCGCCAGGTGCGCAGATCGCGCTGCGCGTCGACATGACCCGGATCCGCAACTCGCCGATCGCCCCGGACGTGCGCCGCTTGCTGGCCGCGATCCCGGACTGGAAGGCGCTGCTGGAGGGCTCGGGCATCGATCCGCTGGAGCAGCTCGACCGGTTGCTGATCGCGACGCCGAACCTGCAGCGCGAGAAGATCGTGCTGGCCGGCAAGTACTTCGGAGGCGAGCCGGTGGTGCGCGAGGCGGTCTCGCGGCTGGGCCAGGCCCGCGGCGTGCCCACCCCGTGGCACACGCAGGGCAACGTGCAGGTCGCGCCCTGGGCGAATGCGGACGCCACGCCGCGGCAGATCGCGCTGATCGGCCCCGAGCACTTCGCGATCGCGCGCGAGGAAGACCTGCCCCGCGTGCTGGCGATCGCGAGCGCGCGCGCCAAGGGCAAGAAGAAGCCGAACGTGCACCCCGCCGATGCGCTGCTGTCGATGGAGGAGAACGAAGGCCTCTCGGTGGAGATCGAGGGCGCCACCAACTTCGTCCGCAAGGGACGCCGGGGCGTGCCGGATCACCTGCGCTTGTCGGCGGTGGAGACCACCAAGCTGCGCGCCGAGCTGCGGGGCGTGCTCGCGTATGCCGACCCCGCTGCAGCGGCCGATGCCGTCGACTACCTCGGCGCCCTGCGCGACCGCTATGCGAGCAACGCACTGGTCGCGCTGATGGGTCTGTCCGACCCGCTCGAAGACGCGACGATCGAGCACAGCGAGAACGACGTGCGCGTGAAGGTGACGCTGACGGCCGAGCAGATGCGGCTGATCCTCGGCTACCTGCGCGAGCTGTTCGGCCCGCCGGGTCCTTAAGATCGAAACGCCGCCCGGCGAGCCGGACGGCGTTCAGCGGACGCTCAACGTCAGAGAGCTCAGACCAGGTCTTTGAGCTTCTTGAGGGGCGTAGCGCGGATCTTGCGCGACGCGGGCTTCGCCGGGAAGGTCACTTCCTGGCCCGTGAAGGGGTTGATGCCCTTGCGCTTGGCCTTCGCGGGGATGTTGCGGACCTTCAGCTTGAGGAGATCCGGGACGATGAACTCGCCGGGACCCTTCTTGCCGAGCTCGCGCTTGATCAGCTCGCTCAGCGTGGTGAAGATTCCGCTGACTTCCTTCTTCGCAAGCCCAGACTTCTCGGCAAGGTGGCCGATCACCTGCGACTTGCTCAACTTCTTTCCACCTGCCGCCGCTGCCGGGGCTGCCTTCTTGCTCGCCATTTTCGTCCTCCTCGAGGGATCGCCCGTGCCGGAGTTCCGGAACGCACTACCCCTGAACCTCGCCTCGAGCCTGTTTTGCCGGCCTACGCGCGATCGCGACCTGCGCTCGCAGCTAGTTTTCGCGGGCGGCCCGTACTCGTCGCAGGCGGCCTTGCTCGAGGCGCAGGACGGATGTCGTCCCAGAACCTGCATTCACAACTTACCCACAGGCCTGTGAAGGCCGGCTGCGTGCAAGCTGTGGAAAATACAGGGTGGAGAGAAATCAGGTCTTTTTGCGCGGTTTAACGGCTCTTTTTGGCGCTGAGCGCACGCGCACGGCGGCCTGGCCCGCCGAGGTTTTCCCACGCTTATCCACAGTCTTGGCTCGCCCCTGTGGACGACTCTTCGCAGCCGCGATCAGCATGTCGGCGCGCGCGTTCATCAGGCGCTCTTCTTCGTCGTTGCCGTGGTCGTAGCCAATGAGGTGCAGCAGGCCATGCGCGAGCAGCAGTGTGACCTCGTCCCACAGCGTGTGGCCGCGATCGTCTGCCTGCCTCTGCGCGGTGTCGAGCGAGATCACCACGTCGCCGAGCACGCCCTCCGCCCCGGGCAACACCTCACCCTCGCCGAGCGCGAACGCCAGCACATCGGTGGGCTTGTTCTTCTTGCGATGGGTGCGATTGAGCGCGTGAATGGCGCGGTCGTCGCACAGCAGCACCGACAGCTCCGCCTTCTTCAGCTTGAGCGCGACGAGCATGCGCTCGGCGCGCTGACGCACGGCTGCGCTCCCGATCGGAGCGGCAGGTACGTTCTCGCGTGAGATCAGGACCGGCACGGAGCGCGGTTGTGCTGCACGAACGAGCGAGCGTCAACGCAGATCGCGATGCTGGCGACCACGAGCGCCATCGGGCAAGCTCGGCGCATGTTCAAGAAGGTGCTGATCGCCAACCGGGCCGAGGTTGCGTCGCGGATCGCGCGCACCTGCAAGCGGCTCGGTGCCGAGACGGTGGCGATCTATAGCGACGCCGACCAGGACGGTGTGCATTGCCAGGCCTGTGACGAGGCCGTGCGCATCGGCCCGGCGGAGCTGGAGCTGTCGTACCTCAGTGTGGAGGCGGTGATCACCGCCGCCACCACCACGGGCGCGGACGCGATCCACCCCGGCTACGGCATGCTGAGCGAGAACCCGGAGTTCGTGGCGGCGGTGACCGCGGCGGGCATTGCGTTCATCGGGCCGAGCGCGGACGTGATCGCGCGCTTGCTCGATCGGATCGAGACACACGCGCTGGCGATCGCCGCTGGCGTGCGTGCGGTCGAGGGCGCGACGTCGCCGATCACGAGCCTGGAAGAGGCGGTCACGCTGGCCGAAGAGTTCGGCTGGCCGGTGGTGGTGAAGACGGCGCGGCGCGGCGCGGGCATCCCTCCGTGTTGGGCCGAAGACGTCGCGGAGCTGGAGGTCGCGCTCGGTAAGGTGCGCGAGGCGTTGCTCGAGCGCGGGCTGGAGCCGCGGCTCTATCTGGAGCGCGGGCTCGAGCGCGCAAGGCACGTCGAGGTCGAGGTGCTGGCGGACGCGCTGGGCGACGTGATCGCGCTCGGCGAGCGGGAGGTCAGCGTGCAGCGCGAGGGCCGTCACCTGGTGGAGGAGTCTCCCTCGCCTGCCTTCATCGGCAGCGAGCGCGCGGAGCGCACGCGCGAGGCGATCTGCGATGCGGCCTGTCGCGTGGTGAAGGAGGCGGGCCTCGTCGGCGCATGCTCGGTCGAGTTCCTGCTCGACACGCGCGGCGAGGCGTACCTGCTCGCGCTGCGTCCGCGGCTGCAGATCGCACACGGCGTGACCGAGGTCTGCGCCAACATCGACATCGTCGAGGCACAGATCGCGATCGCGTTCGGGCAGCCGATCCCGCAGGACATCGTGCGCGCGATCCCGTCGGGGCACGCGTTCGAGATTCGGCTGACCGCCGAGCAGGTGAACAAGAACTTCCTGCCCGCGACCGGTGTGGTGCAGGAAGTGCGCTGGCCGAACGCGCCGCCTGGACGGCTGCGCATCGAGGCCTGCGTGCAGCCCGGCTCCAAGGTGGGCCCGCCGTACGACCCGACGCTGGCGAAGGTGATCACCTTCGCGCCCACGCGTCACGCCGCGCTGTTGTTGATGGACCGCGTGTTGGCGGAGAGCGCCGTGGTGCCGCTACCGACCAACGCGGCCTTCTTGCGCCGGATCCTGAACCACGAGGCCTTCCGCGCCGGCCACTACGACACGAGCGTGGTGGAGCAGCTGCTCAAGAAATGATCAGCGCTGCTTCGGCAGAGTCGTGAGGCCGGCGTATTCCGCGCTGCCGCCGAGCTCTTCCTCGATGCGCAGCAGCTGGTTGTACTTGGCGACGCGGTCCGAGCGCGACAGCGAGCCGGTCTTGATCTGGCCGACGCCCGTCGCGACCGCGAGGTCCGCGATGAACACGTCTTCGCTCTCGCCCGAGCGGTGGCTCATCATGGAGGCGTAGCCGTTGAGCGCGCCGAGGCGGATCGTCTGCAGCGTCTCGGTGACGGTGCCGATCTGGTTGACCTTGATCAGGATCGCGTTCGCCGTGGCCTTCTCGATCCCCATCTGCACGCGCTTGACGTTGGTGACGAACAGGTCGTCGCCGACCAGCTGCACCTTCTTGCCGAGCGAGTCCGTGACCGCCTTCCAGCCCTCCCAGTCGTTCTCGTCGAAGCCGTCTTCGATGGAGATGATCGGGTACTTGCTGGTGAGCTTCTCGTAGGTGGCGACCAGCTCGGCCTTGGAGATCTCCTTCTTGTCGAAGGTGTATGTGTTCTTCTTCTCGTCGAAGAACTCGCTCGCAGCGCAGTCGAGGCCCAGGTAGATGTCGACGCCCGGCTTGTAGCCTGCGGCCTCGATCGCCTTGAGCACGAAGCCGATCGCCTCTTCGTTGGTGCTGACGCGCGGCGCGAAGCCACCCTCGTCGCCGACGCTGGTCGACAGGCCCTTCTCGGACAGCAGCTTCTTGAGCGCGTGGAAGGTCTCCACACCCGCGCGCAGCGCCTCGCGGTACGTGGGCAGGCCGGCCGGCACGATCATGAACTCCTGGATCTCCAGGCCACTGTCGGCGTGCACACCGCCGTTGATGATGTTCATGAACGGCGTGGGCAGCACGCGCGCCTGGGCGCCACCGAGGTAGCGCCAGAGCGGCAGGCCCACGTCTTCGGCGGCGGCGCGTGCGGCGGCCAGCGAGGCACCGAGGATCGCGTTGGCGCCGATCTTTTTCTTGTTGTCCGTGCCGTCGAGCTCGATCAGCGAGCGGTCGATCAGGCCCTGGTCGATCGCGGGCAGGCCCTGCAGCGCGGGGGCGATCTGCTCGTTGACGTTCTCGACCGCCTTGAGCACGCCCTTGCCGAGGTAGCGCTTCTTGTCACCATCCCGCAGCTCGTACGCCTCGTACTCGCCCGTGGACGCGCCCGAGGGCACGATCGCCCGGCCGCGCGCGCCCGATTCCAGCTCGATCTCGACCTCGACGGTGGGGTTGCCGCGCGAGTCGAGAATCTCGCGGGCGGCGACGGCCTCGATGCTGGCCACTGTGATCCTTTCGGCCCGGGTTTCAGTCGCCCAACTCTAG
>DASUME010000286.1:0-3738 GCA_036277895.1 Polyangiales bacterium | reverse complement strand
GTCGCACGGATCATCGCGGAGCCTGCCGTAGGCCTCTTCCATGAAGTCGGCGCGGGCAAGACCGCCGAGATGGTCATGGGGGCGATGGAGCTGCGACGTCTAGGCCTGGTCCACAAGCCCATCGTCGTGGTCCCGAACCTCATGCTCGAGCAGTTTGCCCGCGAGTGGCTGCAGCTCTACCCGCAAGCGAAGCTCCTGGCGGCTTCGAAGGAAGACCTCGACCGCGATAAGCGACGGCTCTTCGTGGCGCGCTGCGCCACCAACGATTGGGACGCAGTGGTCATAACGCGAAGCGCCTTCGAACGCGTACCCATGTCGCTCGAGGTTCAACGCGCCTACCTGGAGCGCGAGGTGGAGTCGATCGCCGAGATGGTCGCCGCCAGCAAACGCGGCAAGGGCCTCACCACCAAGCGTTTGCAGGGCATGAAGCTGCGTGCGGAGGAGCGCCTCAAGCGAAAGCTCGATGGCGACAAAGACGAAGGCATCACCTTCGAGCACCTCGGCGCCGACTACCTCTTCGTCGACGAGGCGCACGCCTACAAGAATCTCGCCACGACCTCCAACATCCCCGGCATGTCGATCGAGGGCTCGCAGCGCGCGCAAGATCTTCACCTGAAGCTCGAGCACCTGCGCGCCACGCACGGACGCACTGCGACGCTCGCGACCGCGACGCCGGTCTCGAACTCGATGGCGGAGGTCTACACCATGCTGCGGTACCTGCGGCCTGACCTCCTCCTGGCCGCAGGGATCACGAGCCACGACACCTGGGCGGCCACGTTCGCGCGGAGCGTCGCCGACGTCGAGGTCGCACCAGACGGATCGGGGATGCGCACCCAGACCCGCCTCAAATGGCACAACCTTCCCGAGCTGATGCGCCAGTGGCTGCTCGTCGGTGACGTCAAGACGGCGGAGGACCTCAAGCTCCCCGTGCCTGCGATCGCGCAGCGTCCGAGCGACGGACAACGGGCGCCGGAGACCGTGATCGTTCCGCCGAGCCAGGCGCTGCGCGAGCTCGTCGCGTACCTCGCGGTGCGCGCCGAACGCTTGCGCGGGCGTAAGCCGGAGCAGGGCACCGACAACATGCTCAGCGTCACGAACGACGGGCGCGCGGCGGCCTTGGACTTGCGGCTTCTGCAAGCGGACACCGCAGAACCGCAGAAGGTCGACGTGGCTGCCGATCGGATCGCGAGCATCTACCAACAAGCGCGCGAGCGCACGTACAACGGCCCCGGCGGCACGCCGCATCCCGTCCGCGGCGCGCTGCAGATCGTGTTCTGCGACCTCGGCACTCCGAAGACGACGCGCTGGCACGTCTACGGGGAGCTACGCGAGCGCTTGCTCGCGAAGGGCTTGCCGCGTGACGCGGTGCGCTTCGTGCACGAGGCCAAGAACGACCGCGACAAGGCAGATTTGTTCGCCGCGTGCCGCGACGGGCGCGTGGCGGTGCTGATCGGTTCAACCGAACGGATGGGCGTAGGCACGAACATCCAGCGACGCGCGATCGCACTGCACCACCTGGACGCGCCTTGGCGACCTTCGGACATCGCGCAGCGGGAAGGGCGCATCCTCCGCCAAGGCAATGAGAACCCCGAAGTGCAGATCTTGCGCTACGTCACCGAACGTTCGTTCGACTCGTACACGTGGCAGACCATCACCCGCAAAGCCGATGACTTCGGCAAGCTGATGCGCGGGCAGCTCGATGTTCGCGAGATGGACGACATCTGCGAAGCGGCGCTGAGCTACAACGAAGTCAAAGCACTCGCAACGGGCAACCCGCTCCTGCTCGAGCACGCCAAGGCCAAAGCCGAAGTGCAGCGCCTGGAGCGACTCGGGCGCGCGCATGAACGCAACCAGGAGATGCTGCGGCGCAGGGTGAGCAGCAACGCGGCGCACACCCGCGAGCTCCAGAGCGAGCTGGCGGTGGCGGAGACGGCGATCGCGCGCCTCTTGCCGCTGGACGCGCGACCACGCGACCTGCGCGTGGGCGACATGGCGTTCGACAAGTCCCGCGTCGCCAACGAGGCGTTGCGCGTGCGCATGCTCGACCTGCTCTCGACGCGTGGGTATCGGCGCTCCAGAGACCAGCAGATCGGATCGCTTCGAGGCGTGCCCGTCGTCGCGCGCGCGGACGCTGTCTATGACTCGATCACGTTCTCGCTATCGGGCGTGCCCTGGACGGCCATCACGCTGGGCAAGAGCGAAGCGGAGGCTTGCCTGCCGTTCACACGGCTCGACAAGAAGCTCGAGGACCTTCCGAACCAAGCCGCTCTCGCGAAGCTGCAGATCAAGCAGCTCGAACTCGACACGCTGCGCGCGCAGGAGGACATGGGCAAACCGTTCCGCCACCGCGAGAGGCTGCTGGAGGAGCGCGAACGATTGCGCGCGCTCGACGCGGAGCTGGAGCAGGCCATCCCTCAGCCAATCGCGGCTCCCGCACTCGAAAGCACCGAGGGACCAAGCCCGGACACACGTGCCGACCAAGCCGTGGAGCGATGGCGGGATCTCCTCGACCAGGAGCTTGCGAACGTGGTGTCGCGAGCGCGCACCCTCGAGGAACGTCTTCTCGCGCGCGGCAGCGCGCTGCACGAGCAGCATGCTCTGCTGGAAGCGTCGTTGCCTCCGTCCCAGGGCGGCTTTCTGATGCGGCGAACCGGAGGCCGCGCGCAGCACGAAGCCGCCCACGCCCGATGGAGCGAGAGCCTCGAACACGTCAACCTGCAGCAGCGGCGCACAAGCCAGCGCTTGAAGCGCGTTCGAGAGTACCTTCGCGATTCGGTCCCGGGCTACGCCTCGCCAGCGTCCTTGCTGGCGCACGAACGGTTGGAACGACGCGAACCGACGCTTGCGGCCGAAATGCGCGCGCACCGCGCGCTCGAGCTCGCCCACCGCGAGCGCGGGCTAGCGCAGCGAGCGCTTGAGCCCACGTCGCTGCAGGGCTTGGAGCGGTAGGCATGCTCGTCCGTCGCGCGACCTTCGGCCTCTCGCATCGTGCGAGCACGGTTGGGCGGGACAAGCGACGGCGCGCGCGACACGCGCGCAACAGATCCATCCTTGTCGGCCCAGTGACCGGGAAGCTGTGATTTTTGGCCAGACGGCGGGCAAGTATGTGTCCTGCTTGCAAATTCGGCCTCCACCTCTCGATCGTCCGCACGAGACGTCCCGTAATGGGCGAAAAGCAGCCTCTCGGTTTTTTCAGCCGTGAAGGGGCCACAGATGAAGCGCTTTTGGTCGATGGAGGAATTGCACGAGCAGTGGTCGGTGAGCGCAGACGACGTAGCGCAGATGCCGGACAAACAGCAATCGGGGCGCCTGGGTTTCGTCGCTCAGCTCGCGTTCTACCGTGCGCACCATGCGTTTCCTGATCACCGCGGCGCATTGGCTCCGATGGTGATCGAGCATCTCGCCGGCCAGGTGGGCGTGTTTGCATGGACCCTCAACGACTACGACTGGAATGATCGCACGGGCAGGCGCCATCGCGAAAGCATTCTCGACTATCTCGGCGTACGCGCATTCGACGACGACGCAGAAAATGCCTTTCGCGCCTGGCTCTTGAATGACGCGCTTCCAAAGGAGCCGAACGACGACACGTTGGAAGAGTGGATCACGGCCTGGCTTCGTCGCACGAAGCTTGAGCGCCCCGGCGAGTATCGCCTTGATCGCGCGATGCGCTCAACCCGACGAACGCATGACGATGGCGTTCTTGATCGCGTGCTCGGGCATCTCGACGTCGAGATGCGG
>DASUME010000285.1:0-3617 GCA_036277895.1 Polyangiales bacterium | reverse complement strand
GCCGCCACCTCCTTGCCGGTGCCGGTCTCGCCCAGGATCAGCACCGGCACGTTGTTGTTCGCGATCCGATCGGCGAGCGCGTACAGCCGCTGCATCGCCTGCGCGCGCACCACCGGCGCACCCGCGTCCTCGATGGTCGCGCTCTTGCCGAGCTGCACCGGCTTCTGCAGCGACGCCGAGCGCGCGGCCGTGTGCGCCTCCGCCACCAGCGCGCCGCCGGACTTCGCCGTCTCCGGGTAGGTCGCGATGCCGCACGAGAGCGGCAAGCCCTGCACCAGCTGCGACAACCGGCGTGCGACGCGCTCGGCCGCCTGCGCGTTGGCCTCCGGCATCAGCACCACCACGCTGTGTGGCCCGTGCACTGCGATGCCGTCCACCGGCCGCAGCTCGTCGCGCACCTTGGGCGCCCAGCGGCTGACGTGCCGCTCGTCGACGCGCAGCGGATCGGAGGAGCCGTCTCCCTCGTCGCGCGAGCGCGCGAACACCGCCACCACCGAGAACTGGTGGCCGAACGTGCGCGCGCGGACGAGCTCGTCCTCCAGCCGGCCGAGCAGCTGGTCGTAGTTGCTGATGCCGAGCGGCGGCTCGGCCCCTCCGCGCAGGTGGATCGAGATCGCCACCCCGCCGAGCCGCACGTCGTCGCCCGAGCGCAGCTGCGCGTGGCTGACGCGCATGCCGCGCACCAGCGTGCCGTTGCGCGAGCCCAGGTCCTCCACCTCGACCCGCCCGTCGCGGTAGATGAAGCGCGCGTGCTGGCGCGAGATGGTCATGTCCTCGACCACCAGGTCCGCGGGCGGCGCGCGTCCGACGAGGATTGCCTCGCCCTCGCGCAGCTCGACCAGGCGCGTGTCGTCGTGTGCGTAGACCACCACGGCGGCGCGCGGCTCGCGCGAAGGGCGCACCTCGGGGAAGCGAATCGCATCCCGCTCGACGGTCGTCCTGTTGTCGCGTTGGTCGTTCACCCGCTATCGCCTTGGTTTTGCTCGCGCGCGGAGACCCGCGTGCGTCGACGTGGAGCGGGCGCTTGCACCGCGCGCACGCAGAGGGGTTGTGGCTGCGCGCGCGCTTCACCGCAAGTCGAGCACACGCCCACCCCATTTGTGCCACGTGCGGGGAGCCAGCAGCGAATAATGACGATTTTTGACTCGTGTTCGCGCGCCTCGCACACTCTCTCGCGCGTGCCTGCTCCTCGAATCCGCCGCGCCGGTCTGACGCTGATCGAGCTCGCGCTGGTGCTCTCGCTCACCGGTGCGCTGCTGGCTGCGTTCTTGCCGACGTTCTTCCGCCACCTGTCGACGAGCAAGGTCGCCGAGGCGGTGGAGCAGCTCGACCAGCTCCACCGGCACGCTGCGAGTTACTACGCGTCGCATCGCGCATGCCTTCCCGACAGCGCTGGCCCCTACCCGGCCGCGCCGAGCGCGGACCCGGTCGAGGTCGACTTCGCGCAGGACGAGCACGGGATCGCCACCTGGCAGGCGCTCGCGCGCGGCCCCGCCACGCTGCGCTTCGGCTACCAGGTCGAGGTGATCGAGCCCGGTTGCCGGCAGCGTGCGGTCGGCCCGGCGCTCTACCTGCGCGCCTTTGGCGACCTCGACGGCGACGGCGTGACCTCGATGTTCGAGCGCGCGTCGCGGGTGGAGCGCGGGGCCCTGGTACCGCAAGGACCCTTGCGCACCGTCAACCGCGTGGAGTGAACGCGATCACTGCAGCGCGATGATCTGGGTCTCGGTCTGCCCGGACTTGATCGTGATCGTCAGGTTCTTCTTGAGGTTGAACTCGGGGTTCACCAGCTGCACGCGGTGGTTGCCCGCCGGCAGTGGGACGTTCATCTGGGGCGTGTTGCCGATCGGGCGACCGTCGATCACCACCTGCGCCCAGGGGCGCGAGTTGATGCGCAGCGTGCCCTGGCCACCCTCGGCGGCCGGCGCGGGCGCCCTGGCGGACGACGAGGTCGCGGACTCCAGCAGATCGTCCGTGCTCGCGGCCGCGCTGGCGCGCTTCTCGGGCTTGGGCGCCTCGGCGATCGGGGCGCTCGGCGCAGGCTCCCGCGCCGGCGCGGGCGAAGACGCGACGCTGTCGTCGCCGCCGCTCATGCGCGCCATCACCGCACGCATGTTGAGCTCGGCGACGCCGTCCTGGATCGCGATCGCCTGCTCGAAGTCCTCGTAGCCGCTCTTGTGGACCTGCAACGTCCAGCCGGAGCCGTCGTTGTCGAGCGTGACGTCGATCGGCGTGCGGCCGAGCGTGCGCTTCTCCGAGCCGCGCACCACCACCGCCTCGGCGCCCGCAGGCTCCGAGGTCACGCGCACGCGCACGCGCTCGGGCTCGAGCATCACGCGCGGCAGGCTCTGGTCCACGCCCGAGCGCACGTCGACGCGCGTGGTGTGCTCCTTGAAGCCGGCCAGCTTCACCTTCACCTCGTACGTACGCGAGAGCAGGTTGCCCACGCGCAGCGGCGTGATGCCGCCGAGGTCCGCGCCGTCGAGCGACACGGTGGCGCCGGGCGGCGAGGTCTCGAGCGAGAAGCCACCGGTCGCCTGCGAGCCGTTGGCCGCGACGGCCGCCACGGCCTCGCCACCCTCGGTCGGCTGCAGCGGAACCGAGAGCTGGAGCGTCTGCCCCGCCTGCACCTGCACTTCTTGCGACCAGGTGCGGTAGCCGGCCTTCTGCACTTCGAGGGTGTGCTTGTCGCTCGGCGAGACGTTGGTCACGACGAACGGGCTGCCGGTGCCGACGGGCTTTCCGTCGAACAACAGCTGCGCGTCCGCCGGGTGCGCCGCGACCTGCACCACACCGGGCTCGGTCTTGGCGAGGAACACGTAGCCGACGAAACAGAGCAGCACGACCGCCGCCACCGCGAGCATCGCGAACAGCGGGTTGCGACCGCCCTCCGCGCGCGAGCCGGTGTCCATCGTGAAGGTCTGCGTGGCCGTGGGCGGCGCGCGCAGGCTGCCCGCGACCGGCGCCGGCGGCGGCTCGGAGAGGCTGTACGCGCGCGGCGAGATCTCGACGCCGGGTGGCGGCGTCTGCTCCTGCGGGAACTGCCCGTACTCGTCGTTTTGCTCGGCCTGCTCGTACGGCGAGCCGATGCCCATCTGGGTGGCCGTACCGAAGCCGTTGGCGTGGGTGCGCTGCGGGATCGTCTGCGGCTGCGTGTAGCCGTTGCTCGGGTAGGCGCCCGGCGGGTTGGTGCCCGGACGCGCGTAGCCCGGCGGGTTGGTGCCCGGGCGCGCGTAGCCCGGCGGGTTGGTGCCCGGGCGCGCCTGCTGCGGCGGCGCATAGGCCGGCTCCGCGAAGGGCTGCTGGTGCGTGCGCAGCGACGACAGATCGTCGAAGCCCGCCTCGACGTTCTCGTAGTCCTCGGGGCGGTCGTAGATCTGGGTCGACAGCTCCTCTTCCTCGTCCCAGTCCATGCTCAGGTTCGCACCCGCGCGCTGCGAAGGCGGCGGCGGCGGTACGTTGAGCACCGGCTGCGGCTGCGCGGGCAGCGCCTCTTGCGCGACCGGCGAGGGCAGCGACTGCACGGCCTGACGCGCAGGCGGCGCGGGCGGCTGCGTGCGCGGCGGAGGCGGCGGCAGGCTGCGGCCGATGCCGGGCGCGGGCGGCGGACGCGTGCC
>DASUME010000284.1:0-4889 GCA_036277895.1 Polyangiales bacterium | reverse complement strand
CGGCGGCCAGCCGCTGAGCGCGAGCAACACCTTGCGCGGCGGCGACAGCGTGACCGGCCTGACGGGCGTGCTCACGTTCACCTGGGCCGGGAACGCGGCCAGCGGCAACGCCTGGCGCGTGCGGCCGCAGAACGCGCTCGGCGCCTCGCTGCCCAACTTCGCGGCCACCAACCCGCGCCCCACCGCCGCGCCCAACGTCGGGGGTGCGCTCAAGGTCGCGAGCTTCAACCTGCTCAACTTCTTCAACACCTTCAGCGGCTGCACGTTCGGCGTGGGAGGCGCGGCGGCCGACTGCCGCGGTGCCGGGAATCAGGCCGAATTCGATCGCCAGGCGACCAAGACCGTGGCCGCGATCAAGGCGCTCGATGCCGACGTGCTGGGCGTGATCGAGATGGAGAACGACGGCTACGGCGCGAGCAGCGCGATCCAGGAGCTGGTCACCCGCGTGAACGCCGTGGTCGGCGCCAACACGTACGCCTTCATCGACTTCGACGCGCGCACGGGTGTGGCGAACGCCGGCGGCACGGACGCGATCAAGGTCGGCATCCTGTACAAGCGCGCGAAGCTCACGCCGCAGGAGACGTTCGCCGACGTGGCTGCAGTGCACAACCGCAACCCGCTCGCGCAGACGTTCCGCGACGCGCGCGGCGCGAAGTTCACCGTGGTGATCAACCACTTCAAGTCGAAGGGCTGCGACGGCGCGAGCGGCGAGGATCTCGATCAGGGCGACGGGCAGGGCTGCTTCAACGCCGTGCGCGTGGGGCAAGCGGCCGCGCTGCTCGGCTTCCTCGACGAGGTGCGCACGGCGAACGACGAGCCCGACGTGCTGCTGCTCGGTGACTTCAACGCCTACGCGAAGGAAGATCCGATCACGCTGCTGGTCGCGGCCGGCCTCGTGAACCTGACGCTGAAGTACGGCGGCGAGGCGGCATACTCGTACGCGTTCGACGGCCAGTGGGGCTACCTCGACCACGCGCTCGCGACCGCCAGCGCCGCGCAGCAGGTCACCGGCCAGGCCGACTTCCACATCAACAGCGACGAGCCCAGCGTGCTCGACTACAACACCGACTTCAAGACCGCCGGCCAGGTCGCGAGCCTGTACGCGCCGGACGCCTACCGTACGTCCGATCAAGATCCGGTGCTGGTCGGGCTGCAGCTCAAGTCGCCCGGACTGCCGATCAAGCTGCCGCCGATCCCAACCTGGCTGCAAGACTTGCTCGATCGGCTGTTCGGGCGCTGAACCTCAGCTCTCGTCGGCGCTACCCATCGACGCGGCGAGGGCGAAGTCGCCGGCCTTCACCTTGCTGGGGTCGAACTTCTCGGCGCCGGCGAGCATGCGCGCGATCGTCTTGTCGAAGTCGGGGCGCTGGCCTTCCTCCAGCTTCACGAAGCGCAGCGGGTTGATGCGCGCGACCACGACCGGCTTGAGGTAGCCGTTGTTGAAGCCGGAGTCCTTCAGGCGCTGCACGGCCGCGTTGACCACGGCGTCGAGCGCGAGCAGCTGCTGCGCGCGCGCCTCGCGCACCGGCAGCGTGTCCGCCAGCGGCTGGTCGCGAAACTCCTCGCAGCGGTTCACCACGGGGGCGTACGCACCGCCGCTGAAGCGGCCGTTCTGCTCGTAGCAGAAGCCGAGCGTCAGCAAGCCCGGCAGCTCGAACTCCAGCGTGTAGTCGGTCTCGCGCTTCTGGCCCGCGCTCTGTGCGAGCGCGCGGAACAGCCGCGCCACCTCCAGCGCCTTGTCGCGTAGGTTGTGCGCCTTCTCGGTGTTGAGCGCGAGGATGCGGTAGGCGACCTCGTGCTCCGGCACCACCAGCGCCGTGATCGCCCTGGCGCCGAGCGCGCGCATCGCCGTCAGCCGATGCATGCCGTTGGGAGTGATGAAGCCATCCTCGTGCGGCACGGCGATAATTGGATCGAGGAAGCGCCCGACCTTCGGGATCACGCCGACCAGCTTCTCGGCGTGCGCCTTGGAGAGCTCGCGCTGGTAGGGCGTGGGCTCGACGCGCTCGAGCGGGATCGCGGCGAAGGCGAGCCAGTGTCCCTCCAGCGGCTCACGGTACTGCGCGAGCACGGCGCCGTCCGCGGCCTCGATGCGAGCGACGACGTCGCGTAGCGCGGTGGTGGCGTCGCCCTCGGCCGTCTCGCGCGCGCTCAGGCCGATCGAGCCCGGCTCAACCTTCTTCTTGCGCGGGCGCTTGGGCTTCGCCTTCGCCTTCGCCTCGGCCTTGGGTGCGCGCTTCTTGGCGGCCATGGTTGCCTCGTACGTGTGCGCGACGTGCGGGCCTGAAACCGACGTGCGCGATAGATTGCCGACATGGTGGACGTCTCGAATGCAGACCGGATCGTATTTCCGGAGCTCGGCCGAACCAAGGGGGATGTGGTCGCCTACTACGAGCGCATCGCCACACGCGCGTTGCCGCACCTGCTGGAGCGGCCGCTGTCGATCAAGCGCTTCCCCAAGGGCCTGGTCGCGCCCGGCTTCTTCCAGAAGAACGTGCCGCCCCACTATGCAGCGTCGATCGGGCGCTACGAGGTCCCGCGCAGCAAGGAATCGAGCAAGAAGCACAAGGGCGGCAGCGGCGTCACCGTCTACCCGCTGGTGCGCGAGCCCGAGCACCTGGCGTACCTCGCCAACCAGGGTGCGATCGAGCTGCACGTGCCGACCAGCCGCGTCGGCCAGGCGCCGGACAGGCTGATCATCGATCTCGATCCGCCCGCGGGGGAGGTCGCGCTGGTGCGCAAGGCGGCGTTCGTGATCCGCGATGCGCTCGCCTCGTACGGCCTCGAGACCGCACCGATGGCGACCGGCTCCAAGGGCTACCACATCGTGGCCGCGATCGCGCCGACGCACGACGCCGAGCAGCTGTGGCTCGCGGCCTACCAGCTCGGCACCTTACTGTCAGCGCAGCACCCCGACTTGATGACCGTGACCTGGCGCGTGGCGGCGCGTGGCGGGAAGGTGTTCGTGGACTGGCTGCGCAACAACGCCGTCGCGAGCGGGATCGCGCCGTACTCGCTGCGCGCGAACGCTGGCGCCAAGATCGCGGTGCCGCTGGCGTGGGACGAGCTGGAGACGCACGCGCCGGACGCGTTCTCGATCGACGACGCCGCGCAGGTGCTGACGCGTGCAGACTCGCTGCTCGCGCTGACGCCCGGTGACTCGGGCCGCTTCGTGGCCGAGGTAGAGGCGGCGTTCGCGCGCTCGGGCCTGGTGCTCGAACCTTTCGATCGCTTCCGTTCCTGACTATGCTCGCGCCGAGTGCGAACGATCTTCCTGGCGCTGATGCTGGCGGGCTGCACCGGTTTGCCGCGAACGAAGCCGGGCCAGCCCGATCCGTGGGAGGGACGCGGCCTCGAGTGTGTACGCCCGTTCGTGGCGCGCGACAGCCCGTACGCGGAGGGCGCAGACGACTCGGATGCCGCGCTGCTCGCGACCGTGCCCGCGGAGGCAGCGCGCACGATGCGTGCGGCGGGGCTGTCCTCGATGGTGTCGCGTGCGCTCGAGAAGCGCGGCGGGGAGCTCGACCTCCAGAAGGTCGCGCTTCGCCAGAACCTCAGCCTGCGCCTGATCTCGCTGGAGACCCAGCTGTCGGCGATGATCTTCGAGGCCGAGTGTACGGGCGAGCTGATCGAGGCGATGCAGCTGGAGCTGGAGGACCGCGCGGACCTGCACGAGCTGCGCATGGCGGTGTCGTCGCTGGTGGTCGGCGCGGCCGCGGCCACGGCGGCGGGCATCTGGCAGCTGGCGCAGAGCGACTCGAACACGCCCGCGATCTTCGGGCTCGGCGGCGGCGTTGCGAGTGCGGGCCTGGGCGCGGCGGCGTTCGTGAAGAAGGACGTGAAGATGCGCTACGAGCACGAGCACAACCTGCTCTCGGCCGTGCGCGTGGGCGCGGACGACGGCGGCATGTTCCCGCGCTTCGTGTTCCGGCTGATGATGATGCCGGGCGCCGACGGCCGCTCGCCGCGCGACAAGCTGCTCGCCCGCTGGCAGGAGCTAGTCGAGGAGCTGGAGCCCGAGCAACGTAGCCACGCCGAGGCACAACTCTACGGCGCAGGCGGCACCTACGACCTGCAGCTGATGTCGCTCCGCGAGCGCATGTACGACGCCCTGGAGTCCGAGCTCAACGCGCAAGCCCGCGACCTCGAGCTCCTCGACCGCTTCCTCGTGCGCGCGTTCGAGAACTAGCGCTTCGGCTCGTCGTGCGCGTGCCCCGCGTAGGACGGAGGGTCGCTCGCCGGGAAGGACTCGTCGGCTGCCTCGTCGACGATGTCCCACTTGGCGTCGTCCTCGTCCTTGTTCTCGACCCGCGGCTTCTCGATGGTGGCTTCCGTCTTGTCGGTTGGCTTGGCCATGGCGCCTCCTTCGTTGGGCGTACCTGCCCAGCGTAGCGCTACGGGAGCCAGGGTGGTGCCTGCAAGTGCGCCGTCATCACCGCTTGTGGGATGCGCGAACGCACCCTGCCGTGGCATCACGTATGCAGTCATTTCGAAGCAGGAGGACTCCGATGGAGCAGCACACGCGGACTTTCAAGGAAGACGAGATCATCGCCTGCACCGGCGCGCGCATCGCGGGCGACGGGGAGGCGGAAGACCCGCACTATCAGGTCCAGTTCGACGGCGCGTGGGTCGACGTCAATCCCGACGTCTACGAGCGCGTCCGCCAGATCCAGGACTCCTGCGCTTAGAGGCTGCCCGGATCGTAGATCGCGAGCAGCTGGCCCTGCTCGACCAACTCAGGATCGATCGTGGCGCCCGGAGTGGGGTGTGCTTGCACGTCGATCAGGAACCAACCGGGTCCGAGCAACGCGGTCGCGTCGAGGATGCCCGACGACTCTTCGTCCTGCGTGATGAAGTTGGGCGCACCCGCGGTGAAGCGCGTGACGTCG
>DASUME010000283.1:0-6782 GCA_036277895.1 Polyangiales bacterium | reverse complement strand
CGTCGCGCGGGGCCCGCGGTCTGGACGGCGGTCGCGATCGCCGGCGCCACCGCGATCATCGGCACGGGTCTCGGCGTGGGCGCGCTCAAGACCAAGAGCGACTACGACGACTCCCCCACGCAGGCGAAGATCGACAAGGGCGAGAAGCTGGCGTTGTTTGCGGACGTGAACTTCGGCATCGCGATTGTCGCAGGCGTCACGGGCCTCGTGCTCTACCTGACGTCCGGCAAGGACGAGACGCCTCCGCCCGCGGAGACGGCTTGGTCGCTCAAGCCGGAGCTGAAGCCGAACGAAGTCGGCATGTCCGGACGCATGCGCTTCTGATGGGATTGCGTTCGTAGCTCGCGCTTGTTGGTAGGCTGGAGCGGCGATGCGCCGGAGATTTTCGAGGGAGCCGATGAGGCCTGTTGCACGTAGCTGGTTCGCGTGTCTCGCAGTGTTCATTGCAGCGTGCTCGCTCGTAGTCGACTTTCCCGACCAGGCGGCGAGTCCGGATCAGGATCGCGACAGCGGGCTCGACGCGCGTGTGGATCGCGACGACGGCGGGGACGTCGAGACGCGTGACGCCACGGCGGATGGCTCTCGGCAGGACAGCAGTCGCGCGGAGTGCGCCAAGGACACGGACTGCAACAGCGACCAGCTGTGCTGTAGCGACCAAAACGTGCTCGCGTGCGTGCCCGCCAACGTGACGAGCTGCACGGCCTGCGGCGTGGGCTGCACCGAGCCGAGTGCGCCCAACTGCGGCGCGCGGGTGTGCGAGTGCGTGAAGGACACGGGCAAGGGCTGCGACCCCGGTCAGACCTGCGACAGCACGGGCGGCACGTCGCGCTGCGTGGAGTGCGCGAACGACAACGACTGCGCGGGCGTCACCGGCAAGCCGCTGTGCGATCTCGCGAGCAACAAGTGCGTGCAGTGCAAGCGCGGAGACAACCTCGACTCGTCGGCCGACGACGTGGGCTGCTCCGAGGTGCGCTCGCCGATCTGCGGGCCGAGCAACACCTGCATCGGGTGCGACGACACCGTGGCGGCCTCCAAGTGCCCCGGCATGACGGTGTGCTCGCCCGGGCTCGGCTGCGGCGGCTGCAAGGCCGACGTGCCGACGGTGGGCCTGAACGGCTGCACGCAGGAGTCGGCGCCGATCTGCCGCGCCAGCGAGAGCGGGCTGACGTTGTGCCAGGCGTGCACGACGAACGCGGAGTGCAAGTTCGCCGAAGGGCAGGGCTACTGCGCGAACGGTCGCTGCTCGAACAAGTGCGACGGCGACGCCGTGCTGGGCCCCAACGGCTGCACGGCCGCTGCTGCGCCGTTCTGCAAGCCCGCGAGCAACGTGCCCGGCGGCTACGACTGCGCCGCCTGCAGCCCCGCGGACTGCACCAACGGGACCTTCTGCGCCACCACCGGCAGCAAGGCCGGAAGCTGCGTGCAGTGCCGCATGAACATCGACTGCCCCCAAAACGGCCTCGCCCCCATCTGCGACGCCACGAGCTTCACCTGCCGCGCCCGCACGATGGCCGACTGCGTAGCCCCCACGCCGTTCCTCAGCACCACCGGCGCCACCGCCGGCACGTGCGTCGAGTGCGGCAGCAACGATCAATGCGCCGCCAGTGCGAAGGGCCCCTTCTGCAACACCGCTACCGGCAACTGCGGTGCGTGCGCCACCTCAGCCAACTGCCCTGCGACGACGCCGACGTGCGACACTGCGACGAACACTTGCGTCGTGGGTTGCACGCTGGCGGTCTGCGCGATGCAACCGGTCGCCAAGTTTTGCAACACGGCGATGACGGCGTGCGTGCAGTGCAACACGTCGCTCGACTGCCCCGTCGAGCCCTCGCCCACTCCCGCACCGCTCTGCGCCGCGGGGGCGTGCGTGCCGTGCACGCAGTATCCCGGCTCCAACGCGGAGCGAGATGCTGCATGCTACACGAAGACAACGGGCGCGCGCTGCTTCCGGCAAGCGAACACCATGTCCAACGCATACGTGGGCCTGTGCGGAATCTGCGAGCCTGGCCAGGGGCAGTGCACGGGCGCGGCGACGTGCAGCCCGACGTCCTTCGTCTGCCAGTGACGCTCAGGTCTCGCGCGTGGAGCGGGCGGTTTCTTTGAGCATCACGTCGTGGACGCCGCCTTCGTGGAGGCTTACTGCGCTGGCGACGGTTAGGCGCGCGCGCTGGTAGAACTGGCGTAGCGAGGTGGAGCCGCAGTTGCAGAGCGTGCTGCGGATCTTGGCGAGCGTCACGTCGAGCGTGTCTTTGAGCTTGCCGGCGTAGGGTACGTAGCTGTCTACGCCTTCCTCGAACTCCAGCTCGTCCTTCGCGTTCGTGCTCTCGCCGTGATCGTAGCGCTGCCAGTTGCGCGCGCGGTTCGAGCCCTCGCCCCAGTACTCCTTCACGAAGTTGTTGTTCACGCGCACCTTGCGGCCGGGGGCCTCGTCGAAGCGCGCGAAGTAGCGGCCCATCATCACGAAGTCGGCGCCCATCGCGAGCGCGATCGTCACGTGGTAGTCCTGGCTGATGCCGCCGTCGGAGCAGATCGGCACGTAGATGCCGGTCTTCTGGAAGTAGTCGTCGCGCGCCTTCGCGACCTCGATCACGGCCGAGGCCTGACCGCGCCCGATGCCCTTTTGCTCGCGCGTGATGCAGATCGAGCCGCCGCCGATGCCCACCTTCACGAAGTCCGCACCCGCCTCGACGAGGTACAGGAAGCCCTCCTTGTCGACCACGTTGCCCGCGCCGATGTACGCGCCTTTGACGTTGGCCTTGGTCCAGCGGATCGTCTCCGCCTGCCACTCGCTGTAGCCGTCGGAGCTGTCGATGCAGAGCACGTTGGCGCCCGCCTCGACCAGCGCCGGCACGCGCTCCCTGTAATCGCGCGAGTTGATGCCCGCGCCCACGATCAAGCGCTTCTCGCGATCGACGTTCTCGACCGGGTGCTCCTGGTGCGCGTCGTAGTCCTTGCGGAACACGAGGTACGCGAGGTGCTGACGATCGTCGATCACCGGCAAGCAGTTCAGCTTGTGGCGCCAGATCAGCTCGTTGGCCTCGGGCAGATCCAGGCCTACCTTCGCGCAGTGGATCGACTTGAACGGCGTCATCAGCTCGCGCACCGGTGTGCTGAGCGCGGTCTTGTTCAAGCGGTAGTCGCGGCTCGTGATGATGCCGAGGAACTTGCCGGTGGGCGAGCCGTCTTCGGTGATCGCGATCGTGCTGTGGCCGCTGCGATCGGTCAGCTGCAGCACGTCCGCCAGCGTCGACTCGGGGCGCAGGTTCGAGTCGCTGACCACGAAGCCGGCCTTGTAGTTCTTTACGCGCCGCACCATCGCGGCCTCGTCTTCGATGCTCTGCGAGCCGAAGATGAACGACAGTCCACCCGAGCGTGCGAGCGCGATCGCGAGATCGGCGCCCGACACCGACTGCATCAGCGCGCTCGTGATCGGCACGTTGATGGTCAGCGCGCTCTGCGTGGGATCCGGCGGCGTCTTGCTCGGGTCTGCCTTGAAGCGAACGACAGGCGCGACGAGGTCGACGTTAGCCGGGATGCATTCCTTCGTAGTCAGGTTCGGAACGAGCAGGTATTCGCCGAACGTCCTGCTTGGCTCCTCATAGATGAACGCCATGCGCGCTACTAGTACCTGACCTCCTGGCTGTCAAACGCGGTGCCGGCGAGCCGTGCGATCAGCGGCGTCCACACGTTCCAGCCGTGCCCGCCGGGCAGCACGACGAAGTGGGAGGCGGGAATCACACCTCCCAACACACTGTCCGCCTGCAGCAGTCGATCTTGAGAGCCCACGCCGAGGAACAGCGAAACCTCGCGCTTCACGCAGGCTTGCTCGCGTAGCCACACGAAGTTGTTGTGCGCGAAGCTGTCGACGTCGTCTTCCGCGCCGGCCTTGCCGTCCCACTTGCAGAGGCCCTTTGCAGCGACCTCTTTGACCACACCCTTGGGCCCCATGTACGGAGCCAGCAAGAACAGTCCGCGCACGCTCTCGGGATGGTGGCGCGCGTAACCCACCGCGCCGATGCCGCCCATCGACGTGCCCGCCAACCAGATCGACCGATAACCTCGCTTGCGCAGCGGCTCGATCACGTCTTCGTGCAGGCGCTGCACGACGCGGCCTTTTCGGTAGTACGTGAAGTGCGCGTCTGCCGCGACGACATCGAGGTTCGTCTTCTCGAGCGCGGCCACGAAGCCGTGCTCTGCGAACGCCTCGGGCCGATCGCCGAAGCCCGGCAACAACACGATCACGCCGCGCGCCTTGTCCGGACCGAGCGCACGATACGTCTCGCTCTCCATCGGCTCGCGCGCGATGCGCACGAAGCCGCAGCCCGCGAGCAACACCAACAGGAGGTTAGCGAAGCTGCGCAAACAGCATCTCGAGCATGCGGTGGGTGAGCCCCCACACTATGCGCCCGCCGACGTCGTGCGCCGGTAGCTCCACGCGGTTGCCGGCGAGCTCGTACGGGAACTTGGTCGCGCTCTGGCCACGGAACAAGGGCTCCAGCGGCGTCCACACCGTCTCGGCCACCTCGTAGTTGCCGCGCAGCGTGGTCTCCGAGCCCTCGAGCACCTCGAACACGTAGGGCGAGATGGTCAGGCCGGTGCGCTTGCCGCGCGCCACCGCGGGCAGCTCGTCGAGCCGGCCGATCAAGCGCGCGCTGGCCTCCAGATCGAGCGAGAGCTCCTCCCGCGTCTCGCGGATCGCCGTGTTCAGCAGCGTGCCGTCGCCGGGCTCTTCGCGCCCGCCCGGGAACGCCATGTGGCCCGACCACGGATCGTTCGGGTGCTCGGCGCGCCGGATGAACAGGATCTCGGGCTCCGGCCCGCGCAGGATCACCGACACGGCCGCGCGCCGCTGCACGGGGTGCTCGACCTCGGGGGCGACCGCGATCACCGCGGACTCCAGGGTGCTGCTGCGCCGCAGGGGCAGGCTCAGCCGCTGACGGATGAGCTCCATGCCGAAGCCGGAGTCATCGTTCAGGGCCAGCGGACGCGGATCGGGCATGGTCCTTGAATCGGTAATGTCGAGCTCCACGAAGGTCAACCTTTGGGATTCTGACACTTGCCCAGTAGGCCCGTGAAGCCGTGTGCCAAGAGACCGAATCGCGCCGCAAGGGTGCCTGGCACCACAGGCGACCGGTGCTAGTTTCGCCGCCTCATGATCCCCCGTTACACGCCGAAAGAGTTCACGCAGCTTTGGTCGGACCGGCGCCGGTTCGAGACCTGGTTCGACGTCGAGCTCGCGGCCTGCGAGGCCATGGAGCGCGCTGGCCACGTGCCGGCCGGCACCGCCGCCTCCGTCCGCCCCTTCCGCGACAAGCTCGAGCCCAGCAAGATCGACGAGATCGAGGCGGTCACCCGCCACGACGTGATCGCGTTCTTGACCCACGTCGAGCAGCTGGCCGGCGCCCCCGCGCGCTGGCTGCATCTGGGCATGACGTCCTCGGACGTGCTCGACAGCGCGCTCGCGATCTTGCTGCGCGACGCCACCGACGGCCTGATCACGCGGAGCCAGGCCTTGCTGGACGCGTTCGTCGGCCGCATCGAGGAGCACCGCAAGACGCCGCTGATGGGCCGCTCGCACGGCATCCACGCGGAGCCTACCACCTTCGGCATCGCGCTCGCGGGTCACTTCAGCGAGCTGGCGCGCGCGCACAAGCGGCTGATCGCCGCGCGCGAAGAGATCGCGGTCGGTAAGATCGCGGGCGCCGTCGGCAGCTACGCGCACCTGACGCCGGAGATCGAGCTCGAGGCACTGAGCGCGCTCGGCCTCAAGCCCGAGTCGGTCGCCACCCAGGTCGTCGCGCGCGATCGCCACGCGGCGCTGGGCGCAGCGATGGCTGGCTCCGCCGCCGCGATCGAGCGCTTCGCCACCAACGTGCGCCACTGGCAGCGCACCGAGGTCGGCGAGGCCGAGGAGTTCTTCAACCCGGGCCAGAAGGGCTCGAGCGCGATGCCGCACAAGCGCAACCCGGTGCTGACCGAGAACCTGTGCGGCCTGGCGCGCGTGGTGCGAGCCGCGGTCACGCCGCTGCTCGAGAACGTGGCGCTCTGGCACGAGCGCGACATCTCGCACTCGTCGGTCGAGCGTATGCTGCTGCCGGACGCGACCTCCACGCTCGCGTTCATGCTCGACCGCACCAGGGGTGTGATCGAGAAGCTCGTGGTGTACCCGGAGCGGCTGCGCGAGAACCTGGAGCGCACCGGCGGGCTGTGGGCCAGCGAGGGCATCCTGCTCGCGCTGGTGGAGAAGGGCAAAGGGCGCCAGGACGGCTACGTGCTGGTGCAGCGCAACGCGATGAAGGCGTTCCGGCGCGAGGGCGACTTCAAGGCGCTGCTGCTCGCCGACGCCGACATCCGCGAGCACCTGGGCGCCAAGGAGATCGAGGCTGCCTTCGACCTCTCGCACGCGCTCCGCCACGCCGACTTCATCATCGACCGCGCGATCGCAGACGCGAAGCGCTGACACAGGGGATAGAACGTGAGCGTAAGCGAAGAGCTGTTGCGTCAGGGCCTGAAGAAGACCCTGGATGGCACCGACTTTCCGAGCCTCGGCAAGAAGTACGAGGGCAAGGTCCGCGACAACTACACCAGCCCGGACGGCAAGCGCTTCCTCGTGGTCACCGACCGCATCAGCGCGTTCGACCGCGTGCTCGGCACGCTGCCCTACAAGGGGCAGGTGTTGAACGCGCTCGCCGTGTGGTGGTTCCAGGAGACCAAGCACATCGCGCCCAACCACGTGTTGTCGGTGCCCGACCCGAACGTGCTCGTCGGCGAAGAGTGTGAGC
>DASUME010000282.1:0-9347 GCA_036277895.1 Polyangiales bacterium | reverse complement strand
CATGTGCTCGAGGAAGTGGCTGACGCCGTTGACCTCGCGCCGCTCGTAGCGCGGGCCCACCTTGACGAACAAGGACAGCGTGGCGCCCTGCAGGTGCGGCTGGGGCACCACCACCACGCGCAGCCCGTTGCTCAGCGCACTCTCGATCGGCGGAGACAGGAGCGCGGGCGCGCTCACAGGGAAGCGGTCTCCTCCGAGGCCGTGTACGCGACTGCCTCTGGATTGACCTGCACGCGGCCGTCCGCCTCCGCTTTCTTGCGCAGGCCGACCACGTGCTGCTCGACGATCTCCTCGCGCTTGCGGCGCAGGATGGCGTCGTTGAGGCGGCGCTCGTCCGCGCCCGCGAAGGCTTCCTTGTTCGCACGCTGACGCGACTCGAGCCGACCGACCACCCAGCTGTCGCCGGCCTTGGTGGCGGCGAGCAGCGGCTGCTCTTCCGTCAGCTCGAAGGACGCACGCACCAGGGCGCCGTTGTCCACGCCCGAGATCGGCGCATCGCCGCGGCCGAACGGACGGGTCTCCTTGACCAGCGGCGCGAGCGCGCGGTCGCCGCCGATCTCCTTCTCCTTGGCGAGCCGCTTCTCCAGCTCGTCGATCGTGGTGCCGTCCTTGAGCTCGGTGGCGGTCTGCTCGGCGGCGGCCTTCGCCATCTGCTCGGCGCGCGCGTTCTTGAGCTGCTCGAGCGCGAGCTCCTGCTTGGCCTCGTCGAGCGGCACGTCGCCTTCGCGCACGCCCTCGACCTTGATCACGTGGTAGCCGAACCGCGTCTCGACCACGCTCGACAGCTCGCCGGCCTTGAGTGCGAACTGCGCGTCGTCGAACGGCGCCACCATCTTGCCGCGCTTGTTCCAGCCCAGGTCGCCGCCCTGCGTGGCGCTGCCGGTGTCTTCGCTCTGCGCGCGCGCGAGCTTGGCGAAGTCTTCGCCCTTGGCCGCGCGGGCGCGCAGCGACTCGGCCTTCGCCTTGGCGGCGTTGCGGACCGCATCGGTCGCATCGGCGGCAGCCTTGATCAGGATGTGGCGCGCGCGCACCTGCTTCTCGAGGCCGGTGTAGCGGTGCTTGTCCTTCTCGTAGGCGGCGCTGACCTCGGCATCGTGCTCCTTGAGGTACCCTTCGACGTCCGCCGGTGTGGTCTCGACCAGCTCGCGGTAGAACGCGTTGTCGAAGCGTACGTACTTGAGCTCGACCTTGTCCTTCTCGCGCACGTAGGCGTCCCAGACCTCACCCGGGCCGACCACCACGCCGGCGCCGATCACGTCGCGCATACGCAGCGCGAGCGTCTCGCGGATCTGGCTCTGCGCGAAGTCCTGGATCGAGCGGCCGAGCCGGTTCTGGATGAAGCGGCGCGCGTTCTCGGCGCTGAACTCGCCCTTCTCGTCCTCGAAGCTGACCGGCAAGGCACCGCTGGGCAGCTCCGGCGGCGCACCGACCGGCGCGGAGACGTAGACCAGGCCGTCCTCGGCGAGCTTGATCATCACCTCGTCCTCGCTGACGCTGAAGCCCAGGTCCTCGGCCTCCCGCGCCAACAAGTCGCGCTCGATCAGGCCGGTGAGCACGAGCTCCTTGAGCTTCATGTCGCGCGCCGCCTGGGTGCCGTAGCGCGTGCCACCGGCGAGAATGTAGGCGGACTTCATCTCGCCGAGCGTGATCGTCTCGCCGTAGACCTTGGCCGCATAGCGGGCGCTCTTGTCGGCGCGGGCGCAGCCTTGCGACTGGGGTCCGCCGAACTCGAGCAGGAACACCCCGCACAGGGTCACGACGATGACTAAGAGGCCGATGTTCTGGATCGAATTACGCATGCTCGCCTGCCGCGATCCCCGAGGTGCACCCCCGGGGGGCGCGAACGATAATGCACCCCAAGGCGCCCGCAAGGCGCACAGGTTCGCACGCGTTCAGGTGAGGGAGAGCGTTACAGTTTTCGGGGCGTACCGGTGCGGAGAATGCGTGGCAGGGGCCATGCCATGCGCTACCCTACGGCCCAATGGCTTCCGAGTCCGTCACGCCTCCGCCTACGGGTGGGGGCAGCGCGAAGTACCTCGTCGTTCTATTGCTGCTTCTGGGGGGTGGTCTCGGCGTCTACTTCGCTACGCGAAAGGCACCCGAGCCGCCCAAGGAAGCCGCGCCGCCTCCGAAGAATGCCGAGCCTTCCGCGGCGCTGGAGCAAAACACCGTCGAGATCCCGGTCGAAGAGCCGGAGGAGCCCGATGCGGGCCCCGCGCCCGAGCCGCCCAAGAAGAAGGTGGTCTCGGCCGGTGACCCGTGGGCCTGCGCGGGCGACATCGCCGCAGCGGACATCCGGCGCGTGCTGGGTGAGGAGCAAGCTGCCGTGCGCAGCTGCTACGAGCGCCAGCTGCGCAACAACAACGTGCTCCAGGGCAGCATCAAGCTGCAGGTGCGCGTGGGCAACGACGGCAAGGTCGCCGCCACCCGCGTGGGCGGCAACCTCAAGGACGCCGACGTGAAGAGCTGCGTGCAGAACGTGGCCAAGGGCTGGTCGTTCCCCGCTCCCTCCGGCGGCGCGTGCGCGGTGTTCGAAGCGCCCTTCAACTTCCAGCCAAAGCCCTGACAACCGGTTGACGTCGACGACCAGCGAGCGGTTGACGTGGGCGGCGACGTGAGACGGGACGCTACCGGCAGATCGGAGCTGCCGTGGGGCGTTCCCGTCGCCGTCTGCTGTTCGAGCGGCCGTCAACGAACACGCTAATTAGTCGGTCTGGAACTGGCCTACGGCCTCCAGCAGGTCGCTGCCTTGTTTGGCTAGCGACGCGGCGGCGCTCGCGGTCTGTTCGACCAGCGCGGAGTTCTGCTGCGTGGCGGCGTCCATCTTGGTCACCGCGCGGTTGACCTGCTCGATGGCGGTGCTCTGCTCCTGCGAAGCCGCGGTGATCTCGCCGACGATGTCGGCCACCTTCTTCACCGAGCTCACGATCTCGGCCAGCGTGGCGCCGGAGCGCTTCACCAGCGCGCTGCCGTCCTCGACCTTGGCCGTGGAGTCCTTGATCAGCGCCTTGATCTCCTTGGCCGCAGTCGCCGAGCGCTGCGCCAGGTTGCGCACCTCGGACGCCACCACCGCGAAGCCGCGGCCCTGCTCGCCCGCGCGCGCGGCCTCCACGGCCGCGTTCAGCGCCAGCAGGTTGGTCTGAAACGCGATCGCGTCGATCACGCCGATGATGTCCGTGATCTTGGCGCTCGACTCGTTGATCGCACCCATCGCGGTCACGGCCTGCTGCACCACCGCGCCGCCCTGCTCCGCCACGCCGCGCGCGCTCAAGGCCAGCGCGTTCGCTTGCCGTGAGCTCTCCGCGTTCTGGCGCACGGTGGCGGTCATCTGCTCCATCGTGCTCGCGGTCTCCTCCAGATCGGCCGCTTGCTGCTCGGTGCGCCGCGAGAGATCCGCGGTGCCGGTGGAGATCTCCTCGGCCGCGTTCGCCACGTGGCTCGCGCTGGCGCGCATGTCGGTGGCGATGCGCGAGAGCTGCTCGATCGTGCCGTTGACGCTGCCCTTGAGCTGGTCGAGGTCGTTCTGGTACTTGCCGACGACCAGCGTGCGTAGATCCCCCTGCGCCACCAGCTCGAGCACGTGCGCGATCTCGTCGAGCGGCCTGGCGATGCCGTCCATCATGCGGTTCACGCCTTCACACAGGTCGCGGTGTGAGCCCGAGAACACGCTAACGTCGATGCGCTCGCGCAGCTTGCCGCGCTCGACGGCCTCGATCAGCGCGCGCACGGCCTTCATGGTGCGTACGGCGGCCTCGGCCTCCAGCTCGGCGGTGCGCGCGTGCTGTTCGATGCGCTGCTCGCTACGCAGGCGCGCGATCGCGCTGCTGACCACGTCGCTCACCTTCTGCAGCGCGTTGCGGCGCGAGTCCGAGAGCGTGAGCTTGGTGGTGGCGAAGAAGTCCAGCGTGCCGATCACTTCCTCGTCCACGATCACCGGCAGCGCGACGCCCGACTGCACGCCCGCACGGCCCGCCGAGGGGGCTCGCACGCAGTCCGAGAGCTCCGCCAGGTTCTGCACGAACACCAGCTTGCGCGCACGCCACGCGCGGCCGTTGAGGCCCTCGCCTTCGCGGAACGCGGCGCTCTGGGTCACGCGCCGGAACTCGTCGTTCACCGTGCCCGCCTCGGCGCTGAAGCGCAGCGCGCCACCCTCGACCGCCCAGAACGAGCCGTAGGCCCAGCCGAAGGTCTGCTTCACGGTGCCGAGCGCCGCGCGGATCAACGCATCCACCGTGCTCGCCTTGGCGACCTGATCGATCACGAGGTTGACCGCGCTCGCGTCCGAGGCCGCCTGCTGCGCGCGCTCGGCCGCTGCGATACGCGCGATCGCAGACGACAAGAAGCGACCGATCGCGCGCCAGAACGCGAGCTGCTCGGGGTCGAACCTCACCACCTGCAGCGCGAAGAAGTCCATCGTGCCGAGCACCTCGCCATCGACGATCAGCGGGAACACGATGCCCGAGTGCACGCCGGCATCTCGCGCAGAGGGCGCGCGCACGCAGTCCTTCACCTGCGCCAGCTCGGCCGTGTAGACGAGGTCGCGCTCGCGCCAGGCCTTGCCGCTCAAGCCCTCGCCGAGCTTGAAGGTCGAGCTCATGGTGACGCGTCGAAACTCGTCGCCCACCGCACCCGACTCCTGGCCGAAGCGCAGCTCACGGCCCTCTGCGTCCAGCTTCCAGAACGAGGCGTACGCAAAGCCGAGCCCCTCGCGCACCGTGGTCAGGCCGAGCGCGATCACCTCATCGACGTCGTTGGCGCGACCGATCACGTCGATCAGCTTGACCAGGATCTCGGTCTCCGAACCCGTGGACGTCGCCTTCGCACGACGCGCGCCGTTGCTGTTGTCGCTGCGCGTACGTAGCCCCACGACCGCCGCACTTCTCGCCATCTGTGCCTCCGGGCGTGATTGTCGCCGCGGCCGGACGTGCTCGTCGATGTGGCTGTAAACCTCGTTCCAACCTGGCGCTCAGCTGCCGATCAGCCCCACATGGTAGGGCGGGCGCGCGACGCTCGCGGCGCCGCTGCGCTCCAGCTCGGCCAACAACGCGAGCACGGTTGCCTCGTCCCATGCATCGCCGACCAGGGACAGTCCGATCGGCAGGCCCTCGGCGTCGAAGCCCACCGGCGCGGTGCCGCACGGCAAGCCCGTCAGGTTGGCGAGGAAGCTGTAGCGGCACATCGCGCGTACCGCGGTCGCGTCGAGGCGGCCGTTGCGATCGTCGGCATTGTGCGCGCGCAGGGCGGTGCGCTGCGTAGTCGGCAACGCGAGCGCGTCCACCTGGCTCAGCACCTCGGCCAGCTCGCGACGCAAGCGCTCGCGCAGCACCTGCGCCCGCAGATACTCGTGCGCGTCGAGCTGGGCCGCGAGCAACAACAACACCTGCGTGTCGGGCCCGAACGCGTCGCGCTTCTGCGCGAACAGCGCGGCGCTCGTCGCCTGCACCTCGGCGGCGATCGTCACGAAGCCGATCTGCGCCGCGTAGCGCGCCATCGGCACGCTGACGTCGACCAGCTCCACGCCGCTCTGCTCGAGCGCACGCAGCGCGCGCTGGCCCGCGTTCTGCACCTCGCGGTCGGCGTCGCCCCACTCGCCTTCGTCGACACCCACGCGCAAGCCGCGTACGCCGCGCCCGAGCGCCGCCGCGAACGACACGCGCGACTTGCCGGCGTGCGAGGTGAGCGAGTCCTCCGGGTCCGGGCCGGAAGCCGCGTCGAGGAACAGCGCCAGGTCGCGCACGCTCGCGCCGATCGGACCCACGTGGTGCAGGCTGCCGGCCACGGCGTCGCCGTGGCGCGAGACGCGCCCGAAGCTGGGCTTGAAGCCGAACACGCCACACAACGCCGCGGGCACGCGGATCGAGCCGCCCGCGTCGCCGCCGATCGCGAGCGGCGTGAGCCCGACCGAGACCGCGATCGCCGCGCCGGTAGAGGCGCCGCCTGCCGTGCGCTCCACGTGATGCGGGTTGCGCAACGCGGGGCGCTTGGTGTTGACGCCGAGCGGCGAGAGCCCGAGCTCGGACATCGCAGTCTGGCCGATGATCAGCGCGCCCTCCGCGCGCAGGCGCGCGACCGCGGTGGCATCGCTCGCCATCGGCTGATCGTGCGGCAGGTCGTGGCCGAGCCTTCGCGGCAGGCCTGCGACCGCGAGCTGCTCGGTCACCAACACGGGCACGCCGTCGAGCGGACCGAGCGGCTGGCCGCGCGCGTAGCGTTCGCTCGCCGCGCGCGCGGCCTGGCGTGCGCCACGCTCCTCGCGCATCCACACGCAGCGCAGCCAGGGCTGCCGCTCGGCCAATCGATCCGCCTCGATCCAGACGCGGTCGAGCAGCTCTTCGGGCGAGAGCCGGCGCTCGCGGTAGGCGCGCGTGAGAGCCTCGCTGGTGGTCGCCCAGAGCGGCGCTTCCGGCGCGTTCGCGATCGACGCCAGCGCGCGCGGCGCGCGCGAGACCCGCGGCAGCGCATCCGGCTGCAGCGGCTCGCCGCCCTGGACCAGCGCGGCGAGCAAGTTCACGCCCAGCTCACGCCGCAGCGCGTCCGCACCGATCGCCGCCAAGCGCGGCTGGCGCAGCGCGCGCGCCGCCAATGCGAGCGATGCCCCGGTCAGCCGCCCGGACAACAGGTGTTCGATCTGCATACAGGTCGAACTAGCACTGCTGCGTCGCGGATCGCGTAGCGAGGGCCTCGAGGCGCCGTTTTTGCGGTCGTGGCGCGGAGCGTAGCGCCACTGACGTGGCGCGGAGTGAGCACGCGGCCGCGAAAAGGGTGGATCGGCGGCCGCAGGAGCGAGGCGCGACGCAGTAGCGCTTGCACTGCTGGGCGGCGAGTCGCGCTGCCTTGCGTCTGGCGTGCACCCTCTACACGGCGGCCGGGGCGCGTGGTACGAACGGGCCTCTCAAGGGAGCGGGTACATGAGCGGCCACAGCAAATGGTCCACCATCAAGCGCAAAAAGGGCGCGCTGGATGCCAAACGCGGCGCGATCTTCACCAAGCTGATCAAGGAGATCACGGTGGCGGCGCGCCTGGGCGGAGGCGATCCGGCGGCGAACTTTCGGCTGCGCCGGGCGCTCGACGAAGCGCGGCTCAGCAACATGCCCGCCGACAACCTCACCCGCGCGATCAAGAAGGGCACCGGAGAGCTCGAGGGCGTCTCGTACGAGGAGCTGCTCTACGAGGGAGTCGGGCCCTCGGGCACGCTGATCCTGTGCGAGATCATGACCGACAACCGCAACCGCACCGCGGCCGAGCTGCGCAAGGTGTTCGACAAGCACGACGGCGTGCTCGGCGCGGCCGGCTCGGCGGCGTGGGCCTTCGACGCCAAGGGCCTGATCACGCTGCCGGAGAGCGCGGCCAGCGAAGAGCAGCTGTTCGAGATCGCGGTCGGAGCCGGCGCGGAGGACGTGGTCAGCAACGGCGAGAACTGGGTGATCACCACGCCCGTCGACCTGCTGGAGGCGGTCCGCGAGGCGCTGACCAGGGCCAAGATCGCGCTCCGTAGCGCGAGCTTGGCCAAGATCCCCAAGACCCCGAAGGTGCTCGGTGGGGCCGATGCCCTGACCGCGGTCAACCTGGTCGAGACGCTGGAAGATCACGACGACGTGCAGAAGGTCTACACGGATTTCGAGCTTTCCGAAGAAGCGTTGCAGAATCTCGGACAGTGAGACGTAGACAGCCCGCCTTCGCCATCCCCGTCGCCCCGTCGGCCCCCGCCCCGCGCCGCGTGCTCGGCATCGACCCCGGCAGCGTACGCACCGGCTGGGGCGTCGTGGACCGCGACGGCAACCGCGCGCGCGGGGTCGCGGCCGGTGTGATCCGCGTGAAGGACAGCGCCCCGCTCGGCGAGCGCCTGCACGCGATCCATCGCGGCATCTGCGAGGTCCTCGAAGAGCACAAGCCGGACGCGGTGGCGCTCGAGGACATCTTCTTTGCACGCTACGCACAAGCGGCCCTGGTGCTCGGCCACGCGCGCGGCGTCGCCCTGCTCGCTGCCACCCAGGCCGGGCTCAGCGTGTCCACGTATCCGCCCGCGGTGGTGAAGCGCGCGGTGGTCGGCTCGGGGCGCGCCGAGAAGACCCAGGTAGCCCAGCTGGTGGCGGCGCTGCTCGGGATGCGCGAGCTGCCCGGCCTGGACGCCACCGACGCACTCGCGATCGCCATCACGCACATCAACGTGTCCCGACTCGGCATCTAAGCCCCACCGAGGCGAACTGCGACGCGCGCGAACCGCGCAAAACGTGCGTTTCCGCGCGAAAAGCGTGCTGGCGCGCTGTCTGCTAACACGGCATGACATCGGCAGGGCTAGCGGTTTGTCTGAAGCGAAGACGCGCGTATTGATCGTCGACGACAGCGACGATGACCGACAGTGGTTGGTCAGCCTGTTGCGCGAGGCGCACGTCGCCGGCGAGCTCGTGCTCGCCGACTCGCTCGCGAGCGCGGACGAAGCGCTCCAGCGCGAGGTGTTCGACCTCGTGATCACGGACCACACCATGCCGGATGGCAGCGGCGTGGAGCTGCCCGAGCACCCGCGCATCGTCGCGCGCAACGTGCCGGTGATCGTGATCACCGGGCAGGAACAGCCGAACCAGGGCTCCGCGGTGTTGGAGCGCGGCGCCGCCGACTTCCTGCCCAAGGACGACCTCACCGCGCGTGCACTGGGCCGGGCCTGCGCACACGCGCACGCGCGGCGCATGCTGGAGGCCGAGGTCGAAGCCTCGCGCCGCACGTCCGAGGCCGCACGCCGCGATGCCGAACGTGCGCTCGCCGAGGCAAACGTGGCGCTCGCGCGCGTGCGCGCCCTGCAACAGCTCACGGCGGCGCTCAGCGCGGCGACCACCCGCGCCGAGGTCACCGCTGCGGCGCTGCGCGACGGCGCCGTCTACGAGGGAGCGGTCGCGGCCAGCCTGTTCGAGCTCGCCGCCGACGCAGTGCACCTGCGCGCGCAGTTCGGGCTCAACCCCGCCGAAGTCGCGCAGTGGAGCACGGTCCGGCTGCGCGCCCCCACCCCGCTCGGCGACGCGATCCTTCAAGGGCAGATCATCTGCCTGCCGAACTACGGGGCGCTGCGCGCGCGCTACGGCGAGCTGCCCGCGAGCGACGGCAGCTGGGTCACGCTGCCGCTCGCGCGCGAGCAACAAAAGCTGGGCGCGCTGGTGCTGCGCTTTCAGCGCGACCAGCTGCCCGACGGCGCGTGGCTGGAGTACCTGCAGCTGGTCGGCGGATGCATCAGCGATGCGCTGATCCGCGCGCGCTACTACGAAGAGGCTCAGGCCGCGGCCGCGCACGTGGAGCGCCTGCTCGCGATCGTGGGCCACGATCTGCGCACGCCGCTGTCCGCGATCAACTTCGGCGTG
>DASUME010000281.1:0-18991 GCA_036277895.1 Polyangiales bacterium | reverse complement strand
TGCCCCGAAGACGATGCGGGCATGCCCTAACGGTTGGAGCCGGCCGGCTTGCCCTTGATCAGGTGCTGCACGGCCTCGCCCAGCCCGTCGACTGTCAGCGGGAACATCGCGAACACGCTGCGCACGTGCTCGACGGTGTTGCCGCCCCAGTAGGCCGGTGGCTCCGGGTTCAGCCAAGCGCTCTTGGTGAAGTGGCGCGCCAGCTCCATGAACCACCAGATGCCGGGCTTGCCCTGCTCGTCCTCGAGCGCCGACGAGCCGTTGGGTGCCAGCAGCTCGTAGGGCGACATCAGCGCGTCGCCCACGCAGATCAGCTTGTAGTGCGGGCCGCAGTCGTGGATCAGGTCGCGCACCGAGATGCGCTCCTGGAAGCGCGCGTCCTTGTAGACGTGGCCGTAGATCGCGTTGTGGAAGTAGTAGCTGCGCAGCTCCTTGAAGTGCGCGGCCTTGCTTGCCGCGCTGAACAGGCGCGAGCACAGGTCCACGTACGGATCCATCGAGCCGCCCACGTCCATCATCAAGATCACGCGCGTGTTGGGCCGCCGCGGGGGGCGCACCTTCACGTCGAGCTCACCCGCGTTCTTCGCGGTGGCGTCGATGGTTCCCTCGAGATCGAGCTCTTCGAGTGCACCCTCGCGGATGAACGCGCGCAGCTTGCGCAGCGCGATGCCGGCCTGGCGCGTGTCGAGCGTGAGGTCGTTGCGGTACGCGCGGTAGCTGCGCCCGCCCGCGACCTGGATCGCCGAGCGATTGCCGCCCGCGCCGCCCACGCGGATGCCTGGACGTGGCGCGCCGCTGTTGCCGAACGGCGACTTTCCACCGGTGCCGATCCACTTCGGCCCGCCGTCGTGGCGCTCCTTCTGATCGCGCAGCCGCTCCTCGAACATCTCGCGCAGCTTGTCGAGGTCGAACTGCTCGAACAGCGCCTTCTCTTCGTCCGTCAGCTCCGGGAAGCCTTCCTTGGCGTCCTTGAGCCACTCGAAGATCTGCGCCTTCACCTCCAGCGACGCGCGCTCGATGCCCTTGAAGTACGACAGGAACGCGTCATCGAACGCGTCGAGGTGCGCCTCGTTGTGCACGCAGATCGCGCGCGCCGTGTAGTAGAAGCCGTCGAGCGAGTCCTCGTGCAGCCCGAGCGAGAGCGCCTTGGCGAGCGACACGGCTTCCTGCGCGCCGACCGGCACCTTACGTTCGCGCAGCGCGTACAGGAAGGGGACGAACATCTCAGCTACGCCACTGCGATCCGCCGGCCAGCTGGTCGGCGTAGGCGGTGAGGTCTTGCTCTTTCTTCAGCAGGGTGCCGAGGAAGGGCAGCTTCTGCTCCAGCTTCACGTTCTTCACGCCCGACACCTTGAGCGCGGCGATCCAGTCGATCAGCTCGCTGGTGCTCGGACGCTTGCGCAGCCGGCGCATCTCGCGGATCTGGTAGAAGGTTTGGATCGCCTGATCGACCAGCGCCTCTTCGAGCTTCGGATGGTGCACGGTGACGATGTTCTTCATCAGCTTCTGATCCGGGAAGTCGATGAAGTGGAACACGCAGCGGCGCAGGAACGCGTCCGGCAGCTCCTTCTCGTTGTTCGACGTGATGATCACCACCGGGCGATGCTTGGCGACGACCTCCTCGCCCGTCTCCGGGATGAAGAAGCGCATGCGATCGAGCTCGTGCAGCAGGTCGTTCGGGAACTCGAGATCCGCCTTGTCGACCTCGTCGATCAGCAGCACGGCGCGCTGCTCGGACGAGAACGCCTGGCCCAGCGGCCCGAGCCGGATGTAGCGCTTGATGTCCTTCACGTCGCCGTCGCCGAAGCGCGAGTCGTACAGGCGCTGCACCGTGTCGTAGACGTACGCTCCGTCTTGCGCGCGGGTGGTGCTCTTGACGTGCCAGCGGATCAGCGGCGTCTTCAGCGTCTCGGCCACGGCCTCGGCGAGCAGCGTCTTGCCGGTGCCGGGCTCGCCCTTCACGAGCAGCGGTCGCTCGAGCGCGAGCGCCACGTTGACCGCGGACTCGAGCGCTTCGTTCGTGAGGTAGCTGGAGGTGCCTTGAAAGTGGCGGAACGTCATGAGGTGCGCTCGCTCGCGAAGGATGCAGAATGTTGACGGATGTCAGCTGGAACTAGCACCGTTCCGAGGCTTGGGAAAGCTGCTCGAGCTGGCAGCTCCGGCCCCTAGCTGTCCCCGAATGCCCAGGATTTGCGACCTCAAATACGCTGCGTGGCTCGCCTGCATGCTCGCCGGATGCGGCGGCGAGCTGAAGGGCGAAGTCGACGGACAAAAGTTCGTCCGTTGCGCACAGACGCAGCCGGTCGCGCGCACGTACCGCGCGGGCAGCCTGGTGTTGACCGTACAGGACCGGACCCTGCAGGTGGACGGCGCAACGCGCCTCGCGGCCTTTACCGGGCCCGTGGGGCGCGCGTTCACGGCGGAGGACGTGGCGCAGCTCGAAGACGGCGAGCTGGCGCTCTGGCTGGGTGGACTCGGCGATACGGCGGAGCTCGCGCGCGACAACCTCACGCGGCTCGCGGCGCGGCGTGTGCCGACGCTGTTCATCGCGGGCGGCGCCGACCGCTGGCCGATCGTCGAGCGAGCGTTCGCCGCGCTGCCGGAGGACGTGCCGATCGTGCAGGGCAGTGGCTTGCGCAAGCTTCGCCTCGGCGCGCACGGCTTTGCGATCGCGGCCGGTGCCCCGCGTGGGCGCTATGCGCTCGACGAGCAGAGTTGCGGCCTCACGCCCGAGGACGTGACCGCGATCCAGAGCGAGGCGGCCGGCAGCGCATACCTGCTCAGCTGGCATGCGCCGTCCTCCAGCCCGGAGCTGAGCGCCCTCTCGCGCGTGCTCAACGCGGCCAGTGGGCTGTGGGCCTTCCCGGAGCCGGAGGGGCCCGCGGCCTCGTGGACCGTGCCGCGGCTGGGCGCTCCGGGTACCCAGCGGGGGGATGGCGCACGGCTGAAGTCGCGGGTAGGACACTTCCTGCTCGGCGCCTCGGGCCTACAGCCCCGGCCTTGACAGGAAACCTCTCGGAGCTAACCTCGCCGCTCTTTTTAGCGCCGGCACGCGCCCGCACTGCGCTCGAGCAGCTCGGCCCGGTAAACACCTCAGCGCGGCGTGGGCGCTGGCCCGAACCGTTGCTCGCGCGGCCCTCGCTGCGCCTGACCCCTGAAGAAGATTGCGGAAATGCCCGCGCTCCTGATCCCGATCTACAACCTCGACAGCGTGGGCAAAGACTTCGTCTTCGCCCTCGACGAGGCGTGGTTGCGGACGGCGTTTGCGGAGTCCGACATCAGCGGGGATGCCTCGGCGCCGGGCGAGGTCGCGGTCCACGCGCAGCGCAACGGCAGCGAGATCCTGGTCCACGGCCGCGCCCATGCGCGCTTGATCACGGAGTGCGGGCGCTGCCTGTCTCCGGTCCCGGTCGACGTCGAGTGCGAGCTCGCCGCGCTGTACACGCCGGGTCAGCCGCGTCATGAGGATGACGAGGAAGAAGACCTCGACATCGATCCGAGCGCGCCCGACCGCGAGTTTTACCAGGGCGAAGAGGTCGCGATCGACGACCTCGTGCGCGACTACCTGCTCCTCGAGCTGCCCATGCAGCCCCGCTGCGAGCCCGAGTGCGCGTTGCCCGGGCCGCTCAATGTACTGGACGCGCGCGGACAAACCGCGCGCGTCGACCAAGAGTTAGGCGAGGAAATCGATCCTCGTCTCAAGCCACTACTGAAGCTCGCCAAAGGCGAGCACGACAAGGAGTGATCCGTGGCCGTTCCGAAGCGAAAGACCCCTCGGTCGCGGCGCAATTCCCGCCGTGCCAACCACGACAAGGTGAGCGCCCCCAATCTCATTCCGTGCCCCCACTGCGGTGACGTGATGGTCCCGCACCGCGTGTGCCCGTCCTGCGGTCACTACAAGGGCAAAGAGATCATCGCGAAGCAAACGGCAGAGCAGGCCTGAGCTCCGCATGTTCCGACTCGACGGCAAAGTAGCAGTCGTGACCGGCGGCTCGCGCGGCATCGGCCGTGCGATCTCGCTAACGCTCGCGAAGGCGGGGGCCCACGTCGTGGTGAACTTTGCCGGCAACGAGGCCGCAGCGACTGAGACGCTGCGCGCCATCGAGTCGGAGGGTGGACACGGCGAGCTGCGTCAATTCAGCGTGTCGGACGAAGAGGCCGTGGCCGCCGCGTTCAAGGCGGTCACGGAGTCGCACAAGCGCCTCGACATCCTCGTCAACAACGCTGGAATTGCGATGGATCAGATACTCTTGCGCATCAAGCAAGAGGAGATCGAACGCACCTTCGCGACCAACCTCGCGGGCGCGATCTACTGCGCCAAGGCCGCGGTGCGGACGATGATGCGCGCCAAGACCGGGCGCATCATCAACCTCTCCAGCGTGGTCGGCGAGTCCGGCAACCCTGGACAGGCCGTCTACGCGGCGTCCAAGGCCGGCTTGCTCGGGTTGACGAAGTCGCTCGCGCGGGAGTACGCATCCCGCGGCATCACCGTGAACGCGGTGGCGCCGGGCTTCATCGATACCGACATGACGACGTCACTCCCCGAAGCAGCGCAGAAGGGAATCATCGAGCAGACTCCGCTCGGTCGTGTCGGTCGTCCCGAGGAAGTCGCGGCGGCAGTGTTGTTCCTCGCCTCGGACGAGGCCGGTTACATCACGGGCCAAACGTTGCGCGTCAACGGTGGCATGTACGTGTGAATGCAGTGCCCGCCCAGGCGGGCCCCAAGTCGATGCGGCCAGCGGGCCGCTGATGTTTCGGAGGTACGCGGATGGATATTGCCGAGAAGGTCAAGGAGATCATCTCCCAGCAGCTCGATGTGGACCTCGCAGAGGTCAAAGAGCCTGCGTCGTTCATCGACGATCTGGGGGCCGACTCGCTCGCCATCGTGGAACTGGTGCTGGCCTTCGAGGAGCACTTCGAGATCGATATCCCGGACGAGGACACCGAGAAGATCCGCACCGTGGGTGACGCGGTCTCGTACATTCAAGAGCACAAGGCCAAGTAAGCCCGACGCTGGCGCGTTCGTGAAAACTCGATAGGGTGATCCGAATGCGCAGAGTCGTCGTCACAGGCTATGGCGCCGTCAGCCCCTGCGGTCTCACCGCAGCGGACAGCTGGAGCGCCCTTCGAGAAGGCCGGAGCGGGATCGCTCCGATCACATTGTTCGACGCCAGCGAGTTCACCACTCGCTTCGCGGGCGAATGCAAGGGCTTCGTGCCCGAGAACTACCTGCCGAAGCGCGACGTGCGCACGATGGACCGCTTCATCCACCTCGCGCTCGCGTGCGCGCTGGAGACGGTCACGAGCGCGGGCCTGCGCGAGGACGGCGACGAGGCGTTCAAGCAGCGCGTCGGCACGCTGATCGGCAACGGCATCGGCGGGCTCGCGTACCTCGAGGCGATGAGCACGGTGATCCGCGAGAAGGGCCCCAGCCGCATCACGCCGTACTTCATCCCGGGCACGATCGGGAACCTGGCGCCGGGGCAGATCTCGATGCGCTTCGGGTTGAAGGGCACCAGCTACACGACCACCAGCGCCTGCACGTCGGGTGCACACGCGATCGGGGATGCGTTTCGAGCGATCGCGCGCGGCGAGCTCGACGGCTGCGTTGCGGGCGGCACGGAGGCGGCGGTGACGCCACTCTCGATCGGCGGCTTCAACGCCATGCGTGCGCTCAGCAAGCGCAACGACGCGCCCGCCGAAGCCAGCCGGCCCTGGGACAAAGATCGCGACGGCTTCGTGTGCGCCGAGGGCGCGGGCATGTTGTTCCTCGAGGAGCGCGAGCACGCGCTGCAGCGCGGCGCGACGATCCACGCCGAGGTGCTCGGCTACGGCAGCTCGGCGGATGCGCATCACATCACCTCGCCGGCGCCCGAGCACGAGGGTGCGCAGCGCGCGATGGAGGCCGCGCTCCGGGATGCGCGGCTGAATCCCTCGCAGATCGACTACCTCAACGCGCACGGCACCTCGACCCCGATCGGCGATGCGCTGGAGCTGGTGGCGGTCGGCAAGACGTTCGGCGACCACGCGCGCTCGGGGCTGTGGGTGTCGTCGACCAAGTCGATCAGCGGGCACATGCTCGGCGCGGCCGGTGGCTTCGAGTCCGTGGTCGCGGTGCTGGCGCTGCGCGATGGGGTGGCGCCGCCGACGATCAACCTGCACACGCCGGACGAAGCGGTGCACGGGTTCGACCTGGTCCCGCACACCGCGCGCGAGCGCAAGCTGAAGTACGTGCTGTCGAACTCGTTCGGGTTCGGCGGTACCAACGGTTCGTTGATCTTCGGCAAGGTGTGAGGTGGCGAAGGCGATCGATTCCGATCTCGTGCGACCGGAGCTGCCGTGAAGCTGCCCGCGAGCAGCGCCTTCACCACGCAACGCGCGTTGCACGTGCTCCGCTTCACCTGCGAACACTGCACGTACTTCGCGAGCGAGGACGGCGAACGCTGCACGCACGGCTACCCGAACGAGGCGCACCGGCTCGCGCGGTACGAGGACCCCGAGGCCGAGCTGGTGTTCTGCAAGGACTTCGAGCTGCGCTGATCGAGAGCGGGCAGGGGCAGGGGCAGGGGCACGGGCAGGAGAGCTCGCGACTCTGACCCGTTCCCGTTCCCCTGCCCCTGCCCCTGCCCGATCTCTTTCTGTTACTCTCCCCAACGATGTCCGACGAGGTAACAGACCTTCTCGCCTATATCGACGCCAGCCCCTCGCCGTTTCACGCGGTGCTCGAGAGCAAGCGTCGGCTTCAGGCGGCGGGCTTCAAGGAAGTGCACGAGCGGGATGCCTGGGCGCTCTCGCCGGGGGACAAGGCGTTCGTGATTCGCGACGGGGGGTCGATCGCGGCGTTCGAGATCGGCAGCGCGCCGCCGGAAGAGGCCGGCGTGCGGCTGATCGGCGCGCACACGGACTCGCCCACCTTGCGGATCAAGCCCAACCCCGAGCTCGTGCGCGAGAACTACCGCCAGCTGGCGGTCGAGGTCTACGGCGGCGCGCTGTACAGCACCTGGCTCGATCGCGACCTCGCGATCGCCGGGCGCGTGGTGCTGCAGGGGGAGGGCGCCAGCGTGCAGAGCGAGCTGGTGCGGCTCGACGAGCTGCCGCTGCGCATCCCGAACCTCGCCATCCACCTCAACCGCGGCGTCAACGACTCGCTCGCCCTCAACGCGCAGCAGCACCTCGTGCCGGTGTTGGGGCTCGGCGATCGCGCGGGCTTCTCGCTGCGCGAGCAGCTCGTGAAGGCGCTGCCCAACGCCGCACCCGAGCGTGTGCTCGGCTGGGACCTCAGCCTGTTCACGCTCGAGCCCGCGCGCCTCGGTGGCCTCGGCCAGGAGCTGATCTTCGCTCCCCGGCTCGACAACCTCTCCTGCTGCCACCACAGCCTGCGCGCGCTGATCGAAAGCAGTGGCCCGCGCCCGCACACGCGCGCCGTGGTGCTGTTCGATCACGAGGAAGTGGGCAGCCAGAGCGCGCGCGGGGCCGGCTCGCTGATGCTGCGCGGGCTGCTGTCGCGCGTGCTGGAGGTGTTCGGCCCCGAGACCGAGGGTCGGCTCCAGCGCACAGTCGCGCGCTCGTTCCTGCTCTCGGGCGACATGGCCCACGGCGTCCACCCCAACTACGCGGACCGGCACGAGCCCGGCCACCGCCCCCTGCTCGGTCAGGGACCCGTCATCAAGCTCAACTCCAACCAGGGCTATGGCACCGACGGCGAGACCTGGGCGCTGATCGAGCAGCTCGCCGCCTCGGTCCAGGCCAAGGTCCAGCGCTTCGTGGTGCGCAGCGACCTCGGTTGTGGCAGCACCATCGGGCCGATCAGCGCCGCGCGCCTCGGCATCCGTACCGTGGACATCGGCAATCCCATGTTGAGCATGCACAGCTCGCGGGAGATGGCCGCGGCGACCGACGTCGAACCGATGATTCGATTGATGCGCCAATTCCTCGCCGTGGCGTGACCGGCTATACACTGCTCGTCGTCAACTGGAGAAGCACTGAGCATGGGAACCCTGACAGCACTCGTCCTCGCGGCTACCCCGATCTTCGGCCTTTCGCTCACGCCTCCGCAGCTCGAGGCGCTGCCGCAGTCGCTGGCCGCGAACGTCGCGCCGCTGGCGCTGCTCGACTCCTCCCTCGAGGCGGAGGGCGAGTTCTCCAGCGACGATGCCGAAGCTGGCGAGGAGAAGGTCGAGAAGAAGGGGCCGACGCTCTCGAAGGAGGAGTTCAAGCTCCAGCTTCGCAAGCGCTCCAAGCTCGCCAAGATCCACCGCACGCTCGGCATCACCACCTGGGCGCTGACCGGCCTCGCGGTGATCGCCGGCACGATCCAGTGGCGCAACCTGTACGCGGGCGGCGAGGGCGACAACCCCTGTGTCACCGGCGACGCCTGGCTGGGCCAGAAGCAGTGTTACGGCACGCCCTGGTTCCACGCGCTGACCGGCTTCGGTGCGGGCGCGGCCTACTTCAGCACGCTCGGACTGGCGCTGGCCATGCCCGATCCGGACCACGCCACCGAGGGCAACAGCAAGTACGCCAAGAACCTGCGCACCCACAAGATGCTGCGGTGGGTGCACCTGAGCGGCATGGTGCTGCAGATGGTGCTCGGCATCGTGATCGCCAACGACAAGATCAACGGCGGCCTCGATCGCGCGAACGATTACGGCACGCTCAAGGCGCTCTCCACGGTCCACCTCGTAAGTGGTTGGGTCACCATGGGCGCACTGAGCTGGGCCGGTACGATCATGTTGTGACGCTCCGGAAACTAACTCGACGCCCCCCGCCCGCAGATTCCGCGCGCTGAGCGTTGCCTACACGAGTGTGCCCTTGCCAGTGAGGGAGGGCGCTCGGTAGGATGCTGAGCCCAGGTCACAGCGCGTAGCAAGCTCTCTCAATCGCAACGTTTTCGAGGTGGGATTCGAGGCGTTCCGAGGTGAGCCGCAAGAGCTCGCTCTCGGCCCCGATCCACGCAGCGCGCGTGCCTGGCATCGAGGGAGACGATGGCCGAGCTAACCGTTGCGAACTACCTGGCGGCCTTGCAAGACGACCCGTGGGATCAGAACGCGATGCAGGGGCTCAACGAAGCCCTCGCGAGCGGAGACCCGCAGCGCACCGGCGAAGATCCGGTGCGCTTGCTGGAGTTCGCGCGTCGCAACCACGAGGTGCGTGGAGAGAACCTGGCGGCCGCGAAGCTGATGGCGGTCGAGGTCACGCTGGTGGCCACCGATCCGGACTTTCAGGCCGTGCTCTGGCGCGAGCTCGGGCGCATGCGCCGCGACGAGCTGATGGACGACGAAGGTGCCCGCGAAGCCTACGCACACGCGCTCAAGCTGCGCCCCGGCGACGACGAAGTGCAGCAGGCGCTCGAGCAACTGGAGCAAGTGCAGAAGCGCTGGCAGGAGATCAGCAAGCACTTCATCGAGCAGGCGGATCAGGCGAGTGAACCCTCGCTGCGCACGTCGCTGCTCCTGCGCGCGGCCTCGATCCTCTGGCAGTACAAGAAGAAGGGTCGCAACAAGGAGGTCGACCGCCTGTTCCAGGAGGCGCTGTTGGCGGATCCGTCGAGCGCGCGGGCGGCGCGCCTGTACGAGCTCACGCTGCGCGAGCGCGAGAAATGGAGCGAGCTCGGTGAGATCTTGCTCGGCGTGGCCGAGCAGACCGAGGGCAAGGACGAGCGGCTCGGCCTGTTCCTCGATGCCGCGCGCGTGTTCGCGCAGCAGCTCAACGACAAGGAGCGCGCCGCGGCGTGCTTCGAGCGCGTGCTCGAGCTGGCGCCTGCGCACGAGGAGGCGCTCGGCTTCCTGGTCTCGTACTTCACCGAGCACGAGCAGTGGGAGCACCTGGTCGCGGTCTACGAAGACGCGCTGCGTGCGCGTCAGCTCAGCCACGACGCCGAGCAGGGCATGCTGCTGCAGATCGCGATGGTGCAGTGGCGCATGCTCAAGCGCGCCGACCGCGCCGAGCCGTACTTCGCGCGTGTGCGCAAGGCCGACCCGGGCCAGCCCGTGATGCTCGACTACTACCGCGAGCGCCACGCCGGCGAGGGCAACAAGCTGCTGGCGGTGCTCTCGGATGCGCAGCGCCGCGCGGATGAGCCGGGCAAGGCGCGCTTCGCGCTCGAGATCGCGCGCATCGCCAAGGACGACCCGAGCTCGACCGAACGCGCGATCGACGCGTTCAAGCTCGTGCTCCGTCAGGAGCCGCACCACGCCGAGGCGATCCAGGCGCTCAAGGATCTGTATCGCCGCAGCGGGCGCTGGAACGCGCTCGTGGAGCTGCTGCGCGGTGAGCTCGACGTGCTCGGGCCGGAGGACACCACCAAGCGGTTGCTGTTGCTCAAGGAGATGCTCGTCATCTACCGCGACGAGCTGAAGCTCGAGTCCACGGTGCTCAGCACCTACAACACGATCCTGCAGCTGGAGCCCGCGGACAAGCAGGCCAGCTCCGAGCTCGCCAAGACCTACGAGACGATGGGTCGCTGGAACGAGCTGATCGGCGTGCTCAACCGCGAGGCGGAGGGCGAGCTCGATCCCGAGCGCAAGAAGGCGCTGCTGTTGCGCGTGGCGGCGCTGTGGATCGAGCACTTCTCGAACTACAACCAGGCCACGGCGCCGCTGGAGCAGGTGATCGCGATCGATCCCGGCCACCGCGAGGCGCTGACCAAGCTGCGCGACATCTACACCAAGAAGCGCGCCTGGCAGAAGCTGTTCGAGGTGCTGTCCAGGGAAGAGGAGCTCACGGAGGAGGCGGCGCCGAAGAAGGCGCTGTTGCTCGAGCTCGCGTCGCTCGCGGGCGAGCGGCTCCACGACTACCCGGCCGGCATCAAGCTCTACCGCAAGCTGCTCGAGCTCGATCCGCGCACGCCCGGAGTGCTCGATTCGCTGGAGAAGCTGGCCGAGCGCGCCAAGGACTGGGACACGCTGACCGAGGTGCTGGAGCAGCGCGTCACGGGCATGGACGAGTTCTCGGCCAAGACCAAGATGTTGATGCGCATCGGCACGCTGCACGCGGAGCGTACGCAGAACCCGAAGCTCGCCGCCGAAGCCTGGAAGCGCGTGCTGGAGCTCGATCCGAAGAACGGCCGCGCGCTGCGCACGCTGCGCGAGTCGTACCTGGCCGCGGGTGACTTCGCGAGCGTCGAGGCGCTGTATGCCGACGCCAAGGACTGGGAAGGCTTCGTCGACGTGCTCGGCTCGGCCGCGGATCGCACCACCGATCCGGAGCACAAGAAGGCGCTCAGCTTCCGCGCCGCCGAGGTCTACGAGAAGGAGCTCAAGGAGCCCGCGCGCGCGTTTCGCGCCTACGAGCGTGTGCTCGGCGTGGAGCCGGACAACGAGCGCGCGATCAAGGCGCTCCTGCCGATCTACGAGAAGGACGACAAGTGGCCGCGCGTGGCGCAGCTCAACGAGGCGTTGCTCGCCAAGCTGCCGGTCGACGCTACGGACGAGCGGCGCGAGCTGTGCCTGAAGCTGGTCGAGGTCTACCAGTACAAGCTGCGCGACGGCGAGCGCGCGTTCGCCCGCGCGGCGGACGCGTACTCGCTGAGTGAAGATGACGACCGCGTGCGCGCGCGCCTGGAGAGCGCGTGCGAGCTGGCCGGCGCCCACGAGCGCCTGGTGCACCTGTACCTCGCGCGTGCCGAGGTCGCCGAGCCCGAAGAGGCACTGCGCCTGCGCCGCCGCGCCGCGCAGATCTTCGCCGAGCGCCTGCGCAAGCCGGAGCTGGCCGCCAAGCAGCTCGAGCTGATGCTGGTGGCGCGGCCCACCGACGAAGAGGCGCAGCGCACGCTGGAGCGCATCTACCGCAACACCGGCAGCGCCGCCGAGCTGCGCACGCTCTACACGCGTCGCATCGAGCACGCGTCCGACGACGCGCAGCGCGCGAGCCTGTACACCGAGCGCGCCAAGGTCGAAGAAGAGCTGCTGAGCGACGTCGACGCCGCCACCGAGAGCTACCGCGCCCTCGCGCAGCTGCGCCCGCAGGATCGCGGCGCGTGGGCCACGCTCGACCGCCTGCTGACGCAGAAGAACAAGCAGCCGGAGCTGGCCGCGGTGCTCGACACCCGGCTCGCGCTCAGCGACGACAAGAAGGAGAAGGCCGAGCTCTCGCTGCGGCTGGCGAAGATCGCGGACAGTGAGCTCGGGGATCGCCCGCGCGCGATCGACGCGCTGGCGCAGGTGCTGGAGCACGAGGCCAACGAGCCGCGCGCGGTCGAGCAGCTGGAGCTGATCTCGGCCACCCATCCCATCGAGGCCGCGCGCATCGGGCTGCTGCTCGAGCCCGTGTACGAGCGCACGGCCAAGCTCGACAAGCTCGCGCGTGTGCTCAAGCGCCGCCTGGAGGGCGCGGGGGATGCCGCCGAGAAGCGCCAGCTCAAGCTGCGCCTGGCCGAGATCGAGGGCACGCTCGGCGACCCGCGCAGCGCCTACGCGACGCTGGAATCCGCGTTCCTCGACAACCCGCAGAACGCGGACCTGTGGGACCGCATCAGCAACATCGCGGAGAAGGCCGGCGCGCTCGAGGAGCTCGCGGTGGCGTTCAGCACCGCGGTCGAGATGGCGCAGCTCGCGCCCGATGAAGATCGCGAGCTGAGCGCGCGCACCGCGCGGCTCTACGACGAGGTGCTGGCGCAGCCCGAGAAGGCCGAGCCGTACTACAAGCGTGTGCTCGCGCAGGATCCGCACGCCGAGACCGCCTACGAGGGCCTGCGCGAGCTCTACACCACGCGCGAGCGCTGGGACGACCTCAAGCTGCTCTACAGCCAGCGCATCGAGCACACGCTGGACGTGAACCAGCGCCTGGAGCTGCTGCTGCAGGTGTGCTTCCTGTACGAGGAGATCCTCGACGACGTCGAGCACGCGATCGCGTCCTACGAGGCCGTGCTCACGCTCGATCCGGGGCACTCCACGTCGCGCCGTGCGCTGGAGCGCCTGTACGCGCGCGCCGGACGCTGGCAGTCGCTGCTCGAGCTGTACGAGGTCGAGCGCCAGAACGCCGAGGGCAAGGAAGCGATCGAGCTCGGTCACCAGATCGGCGAGCTGTACGAGCAGAAGCTGAACGATCCGCAGCGCGCGGTCGACCAGTACGCTGCCGTGCTCGACGAGCAGCCCACGCACCTGCGCGCGCAGGAGGCACTCTCGCGCCTGATCGGCGAGCGCTCGCAGCGCCAGCGCGTGGCCGGCCTGCTGGCGCCCATCTACGCGAACCAGGGTGCGTACGCCGAGCTGGCGAAGGTGCTCGAGGTGCAGCTGGAGCAGCTCGCCGAGCCCGCTGCACGCACGGACGTGCTGATGCGGCTCGGCGAGATCAAGGAGCGCGAGCTGCGCGACTTGCCCGGCGCCTACGACGCGTACGCGCGCGCGGTCGACAGCGATCCGGCGGATACCGCTGCGCGTGAGCAGCTCGCGCGAGTCGCAGCGGCCGCCAACCGCGTGCGCGAGCGCGCAGCGTTGTTGGAGAACGTGCTCCCGCGCGTGAGCGAGACGCGCGTGCGCAGCGAGATCCTGACCGAGCTGGCGCAGCTCTGGGACGTCGCACTGTCCGATCGCGAGAAGGCGCTCGACGCCTACACGCGCTTGATCGACGTCGACCCGCACGATGGTGATCAGGTGCTGCCCGCCGCGCGTGCGCTCGAGCGCCTGCACACCGAGCAGGGCGACCACGCCAAGCTCGCCGAGGCCCTGCGGCTGCAGATCGCGTTCGAGCGTGATCCGCTCGAGAAGGCGCTGCTGCTCACGCGGCTGGCGGAGCTGCACGAGCACAAGCTCGGCGATCTCTCGCGCGCGATCGACGCCTACGTCGAGCGCCTGGACCTCGACCCGAACGACGCCGGCACGCTGCTCGCGCTGGAGAACTTGTACAACCAGAAGCGCGACTTCCCGCGCCTGATCGGCATCCTGCAGCGCCGCGACGCGAACGCCGCCAACGACGACGACGCGCGCACGCTCGCGCGCCGGATCGGCGTGATCTACGAGCGTGAGCTCAAGGACGCCGACGCCGCGATCTCCGCCTACAACGACGTGCTCGGCCGCTTCGGCAACGACCGCCCCACGCTGATGGCGCTGGCGCGCGTGTACGATGCCGCCGGCCGCAAGCAGGACCTGCTGGAGACGCTGCAGCAGGAGATCGAGCTGGTCGCCGACCCGCGCGATCGCGCCGAGGTACGCTTCCGCGCGGCCGAGCTGCAGCGCGTGCACACCAAGGCGCCGGATGCGGCGCTCGAGGCCTATCGCACCGTGCTCGAGGAGAGCCCCGGTCACCCGGACACGCTGGCCGCGCTGCAGGCGTTGATCGAAGCGGGAGGGGCGCTGCGCGTGGAGGCGGCACGCCTGCTCGCGCCCCAGCAGCTGGAGAACCCTGCCGCGCTGATCGCGACGCTCGAGGTGCAGGCCGAGAGCGCGGAGGCGCGCGAGCGTGTGGAGTCGCTGCGCCGCGCCAGCGAGGTGGCGGAGACACAGCTGAGCGATCTGCCGCGCGCGTATCGCTTGATCGCGCAGGCCGCCGAGGCGAGCCTGACCGAGGACGACCTGCCCGCGCTGCTCGAGGAGCTGGATCGCCTGGCGCGCAAGGCGGGCGCGTTCCAGGCCTACGTGGAGCTGCTTTCGACGCTGGCGCCGAAGCTCTCGGACGAGCAGCTCGCGCTCGAGCTCTACCTGCGCGCGGCCGAGGTGTCGCGCAACGAGCTCAACGACAGCGACCACGCGCGCGACTTCTACGAGCGCGCCCTGGCGCTGCGTAGCGACCACGCGCCCGCGCTCGATGCGCTGGAGCTGCTGCACGAGCAGGCCGGCGACTACCGCAGCTTGCTCAAGGTGGTCGCGCTCAAGACCGAGCTCGCGGGCGACGCCAAGGAGCGCACGCGGCTGCTCGTGCGCCAGGCCGAGCTGTCCGCCGACAAGCTCGACGACGTGCCGCGCGCGATCGAGGCCTACGAGCGGCTGCTCGACGACGGCCCCACGCAGGCGGTGTTCACGGGCATCGAGCCGCTCTACCAGCGCGCCGAGCGCTGGCGCGACCTCGCGAGCTTGTACGAGCGGCAGCTCGAGCTGAACGTCGGCGATCCGGTGCAGACGCGCTTCAAGCTGGCCGAGCTGAACCGGCTCCAGCTACGCGACCCGGAGCGCGCGCTGGAGCTCTACCGCGAGGTGCTGGAGCGTGCGCCGGTGCACGAGGGCGCACGCGCTGCGCTGGAGGTGTGGCTCGACGACCGCGCCTTCCGCCCGCGCGCGGCCGAGCTGCTCGAACCTCTGTACCTGCGCAGCGAGCGCTGGGCCGAGCTCACGCGTGCGCTGGAGGCGCAGGTGGAGGCGGCCGAGGTCCCCGAGCGCAAGAAGGAGCTGCTCGGACGCCTGGCACAGCTGCACGAGGTGCAGCTCGAAGATCTGGAGACCGCGCTCGACACCTACGCGCGGCTGTTCCACGTCGACCCGAGTGACACCCACACGCTGGAGGCGCTGACGCGGCTCGCGCGCGTGCTCGGCAAGCAGACGCGGCTGGCCGAGATCCTGGAGAAGCAGCTCGACGAGAGCGGCGTGCAGGACGAGCTGGGCGTGAAGCTGTCGGTGCAGGCGGCGCAGATCCGCGACCAGCACGACCACGACCTGGAGCAGGCCACTGCGCTCTACAGCCGCGCGCTGGCCTACGATCCGGGCTCGCACCTGCTCGCGAAGGGCGTCGAAGATCTGCTGCTGCGGCGCAAGGCGCACGAGGAGCTGCGCACCTTCTACCGCAGCCAGGCGGACCTGGAGACCGACGCGCAGGACCGGCTCAAGACGCTGCGCAAGCTCGCCGTGCTGCTGGAGAACGAGCTCTCGGAGGGCGAGGCCGCGATCCGCACGCACCAGGAAGTGATCGAGATCGCGCCGCGCGATCCGGACGCGACGGCGGCGCTCGACCGCTTGCTCGCGGACGCCAACCGCTGGGGTGATCTCGCCGAGCACCTGCGCCATCAGGTCGACGGTGCGGCGGGCACGGGGCTCGAGATCGATCTCAAGCTGCGCCTGGCGCAGATCTACGAGACGCGGCTCGACGACATCGACCGTGCGCTCGACACGCTGGAAGAGGTCGCGCAGCTGGCGCCCGACAACGGCGAGGCGCGTGGCGCGCTGGAGCGGCTGTCCACGCGGCCCGAGCTGCTGCGGCGGGTGGCCAACATCCTGGAGCCGCTCTACGCGCAGGCACGCGAGTGGAAGAAGGAGATCTGGCTGGCGGAGAAGCTGGTCGCGGTCGAGAGCTCGCGCACCGAGCGCGCCGATCTGTTCCGGCGCATCGCGCAGCTGCACGAGGGCAGCGGTCGCGACGCGGCGGCCGCACTCGGTGTGTATCGGCGCGCGCTGGTCAGCGACCCCACCGACGCGGATGCACGCGCGGAGCTGGAGCGCCTGGCGACCGCGCTCGGCGACTGGGACGCGCTGGTGGCGGCGTTCGAGGAGGCCGCGGCGGCGACCAGCGACAGCCAGCTCAAGGGCTCGCTGCTCGGCTCGATCGCGCGCGCCCACGACGAGAAGCGCGGCGATCCGCGCGCCGCGATCCACGCCTACGAGCGCCTGATCCACACCGACGCCGACGACCCGGCGGCGTTCGAGTCGCTCGAAGGTCTGCTGACGATGGTCGGCGACTGGCAGGGCCTGGTGAACCTGTTCAAGCGCAAGGTCGAGCGCTCGTACGACGCGCATGAGCGCGCGGAGCTGTGGCGCCGTGCGGGTGCGGTGCTCGACGAGCTGATGAACGACGAGGCGGGTGCGATCCGCGCCTACGACGCCGCGCTGCAAGAGGTCGACGACGACGCCGCGAGCCTGGCGGCGCTCGACGACCTGTACACGCGTGCGGGCGACTCGATGGCGCTGGTGGAGGTGCTCAAGCGGCGCGCCGAGGTGCTCGCCGATCCAGCCGAGCGCGTCGACGTGAACTTGCGGCTCGGCAGCTTGCTGCAGGAGAAGCTCGCACAGCCGCTGCGCGCGATCGACGCCTTCACGCGCGTGTTGGAGGACGACCCGACCCGGCTCGATGCGCTGGTCGCGCTCGGCAACCTGTACGCCGGCGAGTCGCGCTGGCAGGAGCTGCTGGAGAACCAGCGCCGGCAGTTCGAGCTGGCGGTGGAGCCCGCGGCGCGGCTGTCGCTGCTCTACGCGCTGGGCCAGGTGCACGATGAACGGCTCGCGGAATTCGACGAGGCGATCGAGGCCTACCGCGAGGCGCTCGCGATCGATCCCGGCCACGAGCCGAGCATTCGCGCGCTGATGCGCATCGGCGAGCAGGCCGAGCAGCGCGCGCGCATCGAGGAGATCCTGGAGCCGATCTTGCGCAGCGGCGGCCGCTGGGACGACCTCGCCACCGTGCTCTCGCGCGCGGTGGTCGGCGTCAACGACGCGCAGGAGCGCCAGCAGCGCCTGTTGCGTCTGGCCGAGATCCACGAGCGCGGTCGCAACGATCTCGCCGCCGCGTTCGACGCGGTGTGCGAGGCGCTGGTGCAGGACGCAGAGGAGCCCACGCTGCCCGATGAGCTGGAGCGCCTGGCGGGCCAGCTCGGCACCTGGGATCGTGCGGTCGAGGTGCTGTCCCTGCGCGCGGCCAAGGTGGGCGACGCCGAGCAGGCGCGCGATCTCTATCGTCGCATGGCGGCGATCAGCGAGCGCGAGCTAAAGGACGACGTGTCCGCGATCGAGCAGTACGAGCAGGCGCTCGCGCGCGGTGGCGACGAGCCCACGATCCTGGCCGAGCTCGATCGGCTCTACGCGGCCAGCAACCGCAACGAGGCGCTGGCAGACGTGATCGAGCGCCGCGTCGCAGTCGCGAACAACGACGAGGCGATCGAGCTGCTGGTGCGGCTCGGCGAGCTGCGGCAGACGCGCTTCCAGGACCACCGCTCCGCGCTGAACGCCTACCGCGACGTGCTGGACCGCGCGCCCGGCGATGCGCGCGTGACCGAGAGGCTCGAGGCCTTGCTCGCGGACCGTACGCTCGCGCCCGAGGCCGTGGAGCTGCTGGAGAACGCCTACCGCAGCCGCGGAGACGTGGCCAGGGTCGCCGGGCTGTACGAGGCGCGGCTGTCGTTCGCGGAGAGCTCGCACGATCGTGCGCGGCTGCTGCGCGAGCTCGCGGAGCTGTACGAGAACGAGCTCAACGACAAGCCCAAGGCCGCCGAGACCTGGCGCCGCGCGTTCGAGGCGGACCCGAGCGACTTCGGCGTGCTGGACGAGGTCGAGCGCGTGGCACACGCGGCGCGGCGCTTCGACGTGCTCGCCGGCCTGGTCGAGACCGCGACCCAGAGCGACGGCTTGCCGCGCAACGATCGCCGCGACCTATGGATGCGCGCGGCAGCGTGGTACCGCGATCGGCTGTTCGATCAGGCGCAGAGCGAGGCCGCGCTGCGCCACGCGATCGACATCGATCAGGACTACGAGCCGGCGCACGACTCACTGGTCTCGCTGTTGCGCACGGAAGGGCGCCACCGCGAGCTCGTCGACGCGCTGTTCCACTGGGCCGAGCGCGAGACGGATCGGGTGATCGCGGCCGAGCGCTTCACCGAGGCCGCGGTGATCGCCGAGACCGCCGCGGGCCAGACCGAACGCGCGCTCGCCGGCTACGAGCGTGTGCTCTCGCTCGACCCGGGCCAGCTCGGCGCGCTCGACGCGCTGATCCGCATCTACGAGGCGGGCGGCAAGCTCGGCAAGGTGGTGCAGCTCTACGAACGCCGGATCGAGGCCGAGACCGACACGCACGCGCGCGTCGCGCTGCGCCACAAGGCGGCGCGCCTGCGCAGCGAGCAGCTCGACGACAAGGAGGGCGCGATCCGCTTCGAGCTCGCGAACCTCGACGACGACCCCGGCAACCTGGAGGCGATGGACGCGCTGGAGGCGCTGTACGCCGAGACCGATCGCTACCCCGAGCTGGTCAAGCTGCTGGCGCGCCGGCTCGAGGTGGCAGACAGCGTGACCGAGCGGACGCGCGTGCGCGTGCGGCTCGCGCTGGTGGCGGAGCAGCAGCTCGGCGATCGCGACCGCGCGAT
>DASUME010000280.1:0-3620 GCA_036277895.1 Polyangiales bacterium | reverse complement strand
TGCCAGCATCTCGTGCAGGATGCTGGCGCCACACAGGCAGCTCACCAGACCCGCCACCACGATCAGTGCGCGCTTGGCCCAGGTGAGCGAAGACGAGAGCTGGAACGACCAGGCGAGCGCCAGCGTGATCACCGCCATGCCGCCGATCGTGCCGATCGCGAACAGCACCAGGTACCAGAGCGCCTGGTGGCGATCCGAGATCGTCGTGAGCGCGATCAGCGCGACGCCGGCCGAGCCTGCCAGACCGTGCAGCGAGCCGAGCAAGAAGGGGCGGGAGCCGTGCGGCTCGGGTTGCTCGACCTGGTTGCGGCGCGCGCGCACCAGCTGGATCCCACCCAGGACCAACAGGCTGACGGCGATCGCGATGTCCACGCCGGACTCGAACGACTCCGGCACGTGCAGATCGAACAACACGATCGCGAGCCCGACCGCGAAGAAGGTGACGCTGTGTCCGACGCCCCAGAGCAACGCCGTGCGCAGTGCGCCGAGCAGCCGCGATCGCCCCACTACCACCGCCGCGATGGTCGCCACGTGGTCGGCATCCGACGCGTGCCGGAATCCGAGCAGCAATCCGAGTAGCAGCGGCGTCATCGCGTCTTCCTGCCGAAGCGGGGCGCGAGGAACGAAGACGTCAGCGCCGCGATCGGCGGCCAGACGAGCTCGTCCATGCGCCATCCCCGAGGCGTAGTGGGACCAGTCGTCTGGGCAGGTATCCGGGCTCGGGGCTCTGCGCTCCCTTACCGTGGCGGGTCCGCGCCGGACTTGAACCGGCTTCCCTAAGGCTGCGTGATTCGTGCAGCAGTCTCCGGTCGCAACGTGGCTGCGCCTTCGACCCAGAACCCAGCGAATCTGCGCCAACCGCGCGCGAAGTCAAGCGCGCCCCCGGAGCGTCCGCTAGCTTGCGGACCGATGCTGGTCTCCTTCGCCCTCGCCCCCCCTCCGGAGCTCGCGCAGACCTTCGCGGTGCTGCGCGCGCAGCTCGACCCAGAGCACGCTCCCAAGACGATTCCGTACCTGACCGTCAAGCAACCGTTCGAGACTGGCGACCTCGAAGCCGTGCTCGAACGTGTCCGCGCGCTGCGTCTGCGCGAGGTGTCCATCGTGCTCCGCGAGTCGGGCGTGTTCGATACCGCGCAGTTCGGCAGCGTGCTGCACCTGCACGCGCCGCGCACGCCCGAGCTGGACGCGCTGCACACCGCGCTGCTGCAGGCGCTCGCCGACGTCTCGCAGTCAGGTCCGCGTCCGGAGGTCGAAGACCGCGTCTTCTACCCGCACCTGACGCTGGCCCAGGGGCTCGAAGCCGCAGTCGCCCGCGAGGCGCTGGGCAAGCTGACGCTCGCGCTGCCGATCGCGTTCGAGGCGCGCGAGCTGGTGATGGGTGTGCGGGACGAGCAGGGCGTCTGGAATCGCCCCCACACGTTCGCCCTCAGCGCTTCTTCGCGACCAGCGTCTTCAGCCCATCCTGCGCAACCAGCGTAGACACGCGCTCTGCGTTGACCTCCGCGAGGATCACGAGCCCGGAGGTCGACTCCACGGTCTTGAACAGCCCGAGCTCCTTGAGCGCGAGGGCCTGGCGCTGGTTGTCGTCGGTGGGTGTCAGGTAATGCACGGACGCCACCTTGTAGCGGTGGATCAGGAACAGCTGCGCCAGCGTCATCAGCCGCTTGCGGCGCAGCGAGGGGACGGTGTTCTGGTCGCGGATCGACAGGATCTGACGTCCGCTGCGATCTTGCAGGTTGTTGAAGACCACGTTGAGGATCTTCTGCCCGTCTGAATCGCGCAGCGCGAGCTCGAGCAGCTCCGCCCCGAGCGTCTGCGGACGAAGGTTGACGTCGAGCGCGGAGGTGCCCTGCTGCTTGCTCCAGACGCCGAGCCAGTCTTCCAGCGTCTTGGTGGAGACTTCCGTCTGCACCAGGTGCTGGAACTGCGTCGAGCCCTTGCCCATCGCCTTGGTGGCAGCGGTGCGACCCGAGACCGACAGCAGCGCGGCGTCCAGGCGCGGACCGCCGACGTGCGACTGCGGTGTCTTGTAGGGCGAGTCGATCAGGCGCAGTTTGCGCTGCAGGCGCGCGAGCGCGAGGCAGCCGTCCTGCTTGAGCGCGGTCGCGAATTCTTCGCCGGCCAGGCCGTCAACCTGGTGGCCGCCGTAGGTGATGAAGTTGAACACGAAGCCGAGCTTGCCGATCTCCTCGGGAAAGGCGCGCATCTGGTCTTCCGTCATGCCGGTGGTGTCCCAGTTGAATGAGGGTGACAGGTTATACGCGAGCATGGCCTGGGGGTATTTGGCGTGGATCGCCGCGGCGAACTCCTTTGCATCGTGCAGGTCAGCCGTCTTGGTCTCCATCCAGATGATGTCCGCGAACGGGGCGACCGCGAGCGACTTGGCGATCGCGTAGTCGATGCCGCCGCGAACCTGGTAGTAGCCGTCGGGGGTCTTGGGGAGGGCGTCGTCCCAGGTAACGCGCAGGCCGAGCCTCTGCGCGCGTTCGCGCTGCTCGAACTGTGTCGCGGTGGCCGCGAACTGCTGCCACTGTCCTACGCTGATCTCGCTGGGCTCGCCCTGCTTGGTGCGAAACGTGATCGCATCCGCCACGGCCTCGCTGTAGGTCTTGAGGCCGGCCGCCTGCTGCCAGGCGTCCGAGAACGTGGCCTCGATCGCATCGAGGGCGGCCTCGATCTTGCCGCCGTCCGCAGACTTGACGGTGTCGGCGACTGCCTGAATGCCCGCGAGCACCCCGGCCTGCGTCAGCCATACGTTCGCGTGCTCGTACTCGCGCTCGGACAAACCAAACAGCTGGTACCCGGTCGCGTCCTCCACGCCCGCCGCGTACAGCTTGCGCTGCAGCGCGGCGTAGCCCGCCTTGTAGGTGGGGACCTCCAGGTTGGTCGCGCCGAGGATGAACGGCTGATCGCGCTCGTCGACGTTGTTCTCGACCAGCGTCGCCGCCTCGGCGTCCGTGCGCGCGACGATGATGCCCGGCACGCCCATGATGTCGAGCTGCAAGCGCGCCGCGTTGAGCCGCTTGATCTGCTCGTCGGACGACACCAGCACCTTGCCGCCCTGGTGGCCGCACTTCTTGGCGCCGGGCTTCTGATCCTCGATGTGATAGCCGGGCACGCCCACCTCGACGAAGCGGCGGATCAGGTTGCGCACGTGCGCATCGCCGCCGTGGCCGGTGTCGGCGTCGGCGATGATGAACGGGCGGTAGTCGATCTCGGGCGTGGCCTTGCGCTGTGCTTCGCTCAGGCGCGCGCGGCTGAACTGCTGGTTGCGATCTGCGGTCAACAACGCGCGCACCAGCGTGGCGGCCTCGTCCGGCACCTGGCTGAGCGGGTAGCTCGCGAGATCCGGCCCGGGGTCTTCGTGCAGCGAGCCCTTGGCGGAGGTTGCCCAGCCACCGAGGTAGATGCCCTCGATGCCCACGCGCTTCATCGTCACCGCCTGACCCGGCGAGTAAGGGCCGAAGGTCGTGATCGACGGCGATGTCCCTCTGAGCGTTGAAATCTGAAGTGGCGGTCCCTTCTGGCCCCGAGGGAATCTCGGGGTGCTTAGCCCAGAGGAAGGACCGCCATGAGGAAGAATGTCAGCAAGAAGCCGAGGAAGGAAGTCGCTGCGAGTG
>DASUME010000279.1:0-3481 GCA_036277895.1 Polyangiales bacterium | reverse complement strand
AAGAACACCGCGCGCGAGGAAGGTCTCACGCTGCGCCAGGCGGCCTACCGCTTCGCGCGCAGCCACTCGCAGTTCGTCGGCTCGGCCCAGACGGTGGCCGACCAGATGGAGCGCTGGTTCCAGGATGAGGCCTGCGACGGCTTCAACGTGGGCGTCGGCGAGCCGGGTGAGCTCGACACGTTCATCGCCCAGGTGCTGCCGCTGCTGCGTCAGAAGGGGCTGTTCCGCCGCGAGTACGAGCACAGCACGCTGCGCGAGAACCTGGGCCTGAAGATCCCGCAGAACAGACACACCGTCGCACGCGAGTCCGAGCGCGCCGCAGCGGAGTAAGGGGAAGCACCTCACGCTGGAGTCGCTGACCGCGCGCGGGCCGGCCGTGCTGATCTTCTTCCGCTTCGAGCGGCTGCCCGGCGTGCAACCTGTTAGCAAGGCAAACAACTTCTTCATCGGCGACGTCACCGGCACCGGCACCTGGGAGCTCCCGCAGCCGACCGCGGTCGTGATCGATCGCAACCAGGTCGCGCGCTTCGTCGATGTGCACCCCGACTGGCTGCTGCGCACCGAGGCCGACCCGATCCCCGCCGCCCTACACGCGCTCGTCGAGCCGGCGCAGCCGTCCGCGACGGCCTGACTACAGCAGCGCCGGCGGTCCGTAGCACTCGACCGCGGGTGGCTCGCCTTCGAAGCGGCGGACGTCGACCAGGCAGGTCTGGGCGGCGCAGCCCTGGGAGAAGCCGGATGCGCCGCGATCGAGCGTGAGCGTGTTCGGGTTCGCGTTGCGGTCGAGGCCGTCGACGGCGAAGTCGTTCCACGAGCCGGTCGCGAGGCGCACCACGCCGGGCATCATGCCGTCGGTCACGATCGCGCCGGCGAGGCAGCGACCGCGGTCGTTGAACAGCTCGACCAGGTCGCCATCGGCGATGCCGCGCGCCGCTGCATCGAGGGTGTTGATGTAGACCGGCTCGCGGCCCGCGACCTTGCCCGCCTGGCTGTAGGTGCTGCCGTCGAGCTGGCTGTGCAGCCGGCGCTGCGGTTGATCGGACAGCATGTGCAGCGTGTACTTGTCCGCGTTGCCCAGCCACTCGAACGGCTCGCGCCAGACCGCGTAGCCCGGGCAGTCGTCGAGCCCGAAGCTCGCGATCTTGGCCGAGTAGAGCTCGATCTTGCCGGACGGCGTGCGCAGCGGGCTCTTGGCGGGATCGCGCCGAAATGCCTCGTGCATCACGTGCTCGCGATCGTGCGTGCCGAGATCGACCAGCCCGCGCTCCCAGAACTCCTCGTACGACGGCAGCTCCACGCCGAGGCCGGCGAGCTTGGTCGCGTTGTCGCGGTACATGCGCTCTTGCCACTGGCGCGGGCTCAGGCCCTCCGTGAAGTCGACGCCGAACCTCTCCGCCAGGGCCGCGAAGATCGCGTGGTCGTCGCGCGCCTCGGCGTACGGCGCCACCGCTTGCTTCATCGCGATGTAGAAGCCTTCACGCGTCGCGAAGCCGATGTCGTCGCGCTCCAGCGTGGTGGTCGCGGGCAGCACGATGTCCGCACGGCGTGCGGTGGGCGTCCACCACTGCTCGTGTACCACGATCGTCTCCGGCCGCTGCCACGCGCGCTCCAGTCGATGTAGATCCTGGTGGTGATGGAACGGGTTGCCGCCCGCCCAGTACACGAAGCGAATGTCTGGATAGCTGCGCGTTTCCCCCTGGTACGTGTACTCGACGCCGGGCTGCAGCAACAGATCCGCGATCCGCGCGCAGGGGATGAAGTCGCGGATCGCATTCTGGCCCTGCGGGAAGACGGGGCCCGGGATGCGCGCGTGCGCGCTGCCGTGTGCGTTCATCGCGCCGTAGCCGAGGCCGTAGCCACCGCCGGGCAAGCCGATCTGTCCGAGCAGCGACGCCAGCGTGATCAACGCCCAGAACGGCTGCTCGCCGTGCGCCGCACGCTGCAGCGCCCAGGCGACGTTAACGATCGAGCGCTTCGAGCGCAGCTCGACCGCGAGCGCACGAATGCGCTCGACCGGCACGCCCGTGATCTGCGCGGCCCACGCGGGCGTCTTCGCCACGCCGTCGATCTGACCGCGCAGGTACGCGCTCACCGTCTCGTAGCCGACGCAGTAGCGATCGACGAACGAGCGATCGAAGCCCGGCTGCGTCTCGACCTCGTACGCGAGCGCGAGCATCAGCGCGGTGTCCGTGTTGGGGCGGATCGGGATCCACTCCACGTCCCCGCCGGTCTCGAAGTTGTCGCGCACCGGGCTGATGTTCACGCAACGTACGCCTGCGTCGGCCAGCGACTTGAGCCCCGCGCGCACACGATGCCGGCCCGCGCCGCTCGACGACACCTGCGTGTTCTTGAGTGGCACGCCCCCGAACGACACGAACAGCTGGCAGTGTTTCGCCAACACGGACCACGACGTGTGCGACGCATTGCTGTCGTCCATGTCCGTGACCAAGTGCGGCAACAGCGCACGGCCCGCGCCGAGGCTGTAGCTGTCCACGCTGCGCACGTAGCCGCCGAGCAAGTTCAGGAACCGGTGCACCTGCCCCACCGCATGGTGGAAGCGGCCCGCGCTGGACCAGCCGTACGAGCCGCCGAAGATGGCGCGGTTGCCATGCTCGCTGCGTACCCGCGTGAGCTCGCGCGCCACCAAGTCGAGCGCCTCGTCCCACGGCACCTCCACGAACGGCTCGCGGCCGCGCAGCCCGCCCACGCGCTCGCCGCGCAGGAAGCTCTCGCGCACGGCTGGCCGGGCCACGCGCATGCGCTTCAGCTCCGGGTCGAGCTGGTCGAGCCCGATCGGCGAGGGGTCTGGATCGCGCGCGAACGGGCGCAGCTCGGGCCCCTGATCCGTACGGTGAACCTCGTAGATGCCCCAGTGCGCCGCCGTGTAGTGCGTCATATCTCCCGGCACTGCCTTCACTTCTACGCCATTGCGTCTTTCGTGCAAGACAGTTTCAGTCGGCGATGCTAGGCCTGCAGGATGACCGCACCCTCCGCATCCCGGGTGGACGAAGACCTCCTGCGCGCGCTCACCCAGCGCTTCGCCGCGACCGCGGGCGAGCTGGACCGCAGCGCCGAGTTTCCGCACCAGAATTTCGCCGCGTTGCACGAGCACAAGCTGCTCGGCCTGACCGTGGCCGAGGAGTTCGGCGGTCGCGGCGCGGGCATCGGGGAGGCGCTGCGCGTGCTGTCCGCGGTCGCCGAGGGCGAGCCCTCCACGGCGCTGATCCTGTTCATGACCTACGGTTACTACTCCGGCGCGATGGGCCGCACGGACGCCTGGCCGCGTGAGGTCTACGCGCGCATGGCCCGCGAAGCAGCGAGCGAGGTCGCGCTGATCGGCGGCCTGCGCGTGGAGCCCGAGCTCGGCACCCCGGTGCGCGGCGGCATGCCGAAGACCACCGCCCGCAAGACCGCGGACGGCTGGCGCCTGAGCGGCTCCAAGATCTACTCTACTGGCTCGACCGGCCTGCGCTGGTTCGGT
>DASUME010000278.1:0-5459 GCA_036277895.1 Polyangiales bacterium | reverse complement strand
CAGCGCTGCGACGTCACCAAGATCGACGAGAACGTGTTCACGGTGGTGTGCGACGACCAGACCTGGAAGGTGAGCGGCACGATCGAGGGCTACGAGGGCAAGGGCCTGCAGCTGGCGCTGTACGCCGACTCCGCGTCCTCGCTCGAGGGCCTGCCGTTCAGCCTGTTCAACGTCGCGACGGCCGGCACGTACAGCTTTCCGCGCGCGCTGCCCGACGGCGTGACCTACGAGGTGCGCGTGGCCGCGCAGCCGACCAACCCGCGCCAGGACTGCGTGGTCGAGAACGCGGAGGGCCTCGCCGACGGCGCCGACGTCAAGAACGTGAACGTCAGCTGCACCACCAAGAAGTACGTGTTCACGTCGATCATCACCGGCCTGCAGGGCAAGGGCCTCACGATCAAGACCAGCGTCGGCACCTTCCCGATCGACAACCCGGGCATGACGACGTACTCGGACAACCCGTTCCCGGACGGCTTCCGCTACGACATCCAGATCGCGAGCCAACCGAAGAACCCCGAGCAGCTCTGCTACATCGAGGGTGGCGAGGGCGTGATCGACGGCGCGAACGTGACCTACACCATCGTCTGCGGCGTGGCGAACAACGTGCGCGTGGCGGAGATCGGCGCCTGTCCGTACTCGAACTCCGCTTGTTGGTTCGAGATCCAGAACGTCGGCGCGGAGCCGGAGAACCTCGGGTTCTACAAGCTGCGCACCTCGGCCAAGTCGTCGACGGCGTTCGTGCCCTCGCGCATGTTTGCGTTGCCCTCCTTCGCGGTGCCCGCGTTCGGTCGCGTGGTGGTGCAGGCCAAGACGGTGGGCGCGATGCCGGACGGGCAGGGCGTCTACCACGTGGGCGACGGCGACACGGTGCCGTGGTGGAGCCAGAGCGGGTTCCTGGAGCTGCTCAACCCCAACGGCGCGACGGCAGACTTCGTGCGCTGGGGCGCGAGCACGATCGAGCCCACCACCGGCGGCATCTGGGGCGGCGGTGCATGTCCGGCGCTGCCCGTGGGCGACGGCGCGTACGGCCGCTCGCTGCAACACATCCAAGGTGGCGGCGCGACGCCACGCCTCGCGTCCGAGTTCTCGCCGCGTGCGTTCGCGACCTACGCGGGCAGCAACGACGTCGAGAGCGACGTCGACAACGACGGCGACGGCATCCCCGACGTGGCCGAGGCCGAAGGACAGACGTTCTCCAGCCTCAACCTGTACGGCATGGGTGCGCGCCAGAACCAGCGCGACATCTTCGTCGAGATCGATCACATGGCGGGCGCCGACCCGGCCACGCTGCCGCGCAAGGAAGCGCTCGATCGTGTGGTGCAGTCGTTCCAGCGCCGCGGCATCGCGATCCACTTCGACGTCGGCGACGTGTTCTCGCCGGCGTTCAACCCGGCGCTCTACAACCTGGGCGGCGGCAACGAAGTGCCGTTTGCGACCGCGGTCAACCTCGCGCCCTCCGACAGCGCGATCAAGAACCTGTACGACATCAAGGGCCTGAACATGGCCGGCAACCGGCGCATGATCTTCTACTACCAGCTGTTCGCGTGGTCGCAGCAGAAGGACGGCACGGGCGGCTCGTCCGGCGTCGGCGAGCTGCCGGGCAACGACAGCATCATCACGCTCGGCGGCTTCGGGCTGGCTGCGAACAACGCGGCGCAGCGCAACCTGATCGCGAACTACCAGGCGGCGAGCGTGATGCACGAGCTCGGGCACAACTTCGGCCTGCGCCACGGCGGCAGCGACGGCATCAACCGCAAGCCGAACTACGTGTCGGTCATGAACTATCTCTACAGTCCGCTCGGTCTGCCCACGATCGGCAGCGCCGAGGGCGACCGCTACGACCTGTACAAGAAGTGCTCGCTCGGCAGCGTCACGCAGCTGACCAACGCGCCCAGCGCAGACCCGGCCAAGTTCGCGCTCGACTACTCCACCGGCATCAGTCTCAACCTCGACGAGACCGTGCTGCTCGAGAGCGAGGGCCTCGGCCGCATGGGCAGCCTCCCCGTCGACTACAACTGCAACAAGAAGACCGACACGTCGCCGTACTCGCAGGACATCAACGCGGACGGCGCGCTCGACGTGCTGGCCGACAACAACGACTGGAGCGCGCTCGACTTCGTGTTCCGACGCACGATCAGCGGCGCCATGAATGGGCCCTCGCTGGTGCCGTTCCTGGAGCGCGACGACGTGCTGACCAACGACACGGCGCACCACACGGACGAGGTCTGTCCGGCGCCCATGGTCGAAGATCTCTCGCAGCTTCCCTAGCGCATACGCTGCTGACGCGCGCGCTGCAGCTCGCCGATCACGCGCACCAGCGTCTCGTCGTTCGCGCGCCGGCAGTCGAGCTTGCGCCCCTTGGCGTGGTTGCACGACGCGCAGGCGAGCGCGAGGTTGCCGAGCGAGTCGTCGCCGCCGTGGTTCTTTGGCACGATGTGCTCCAGCGTGGCGCTCGCCGGCTCGCGCGCATCGAGCGGCACCGTGACCGTCGCGCGGCAGTGCAGGCAGCGGCCCACCCACAGCTCGCGCCCGCGCACGCTGCGCAGCTCGCACGTGCGGTCGGTCTCGGCCACGCGCAGCAGCAGGCGATGACTCCGGCTCACCGCGCCACTATAGCGCTCCGAGTAGCGGCTTCGCCTGCTGGACCAGGGCCTTGAACTCCTGGCGGTCCGCGTCGCTCGGCTGGCCTTCGGCCGCGATCAGCGCCTCGATCTTCGTCAGCTCGCCCGCGCTGACGTACGGGCTCACGCGCAGGAGCTCCGCGAACGCGGCGACGGCCGCGGCCCAGTAGAAGTCTACGCCGGGCGTCTGCATGAGGTCGGCCGGCTTCAGAGACTGCGAGACCTCACTCGCCGGGTCGGCGTCGGTCGCGGTCACGGCCTTGTAGCGGACCTTGACGCGCACGAGCTCATCCGTGGCGATCTCACGCTGCACGTCGCTCGGCTCGCCGCTGCTCAGCGCCGGGATGCCTGCGCCGCTCGGTGCGCTCTGGCCGGTCAGCACCAGCTCGTAGAGCGCGGTCACGCGGTGCTCGGCGCCGACCTCACCGCCGTCGACGGTGTCGTTGCGGAAGTCGCCGTCCGCGATCGCGCGATCCTCGTAGCCCACGAGGCGATACGCCGAGACCAGGGCAGGGTTGAACTCGACCTGCAGCTTCATGTCCTTGGCGATGTGAACGATGGTGGAGAACAGACGCTGGTTCGCGTAGGCGATCGCCTGGTCCTCGCTGAACACGATGCTGTAGCTGCCGTTGCCGGCGTTCGAGACCTTCTCCATCATCGCGTCGTTCAGGTTTCCGTGACCGAAGCCGAGCGCGGTCAGCGTGACGCCGGTGGCGCGCTTGCTCTCGATCAACGAGACCAGCGCCTCGTTGCTGGTGACGCCGAGGTTGAAGTCGCCGTCGGTGCACAGGATCACGTGGTTGATGCCGCCGGGCAGCAGGCCCGCGGCCGCTTGCTGGTACGCGAGCTCGATGCCGCTCGCGCCGTTCGTGCTGCCGCCTGCCACCAGGCCGTCGATCGCGGTGGTGATCGCCCCGCGCTCGGAGACCGCCGTCGGCGCGAGTCGCACGCGCGTGTCCGACGCGTAGCTGACGATGCTGACCTTGTCCGTCGGCGCGAGCACGTTGAGCGCTTCCTTCAGTACCTTCTGCACCAGCGGCAGCTTGTCGGGGGAAGACATGCTGCCCGACACGTCGACCAGGAACACCAGGTTCGCGGGCTTCTTCTCGTTCGCGGGCGCCGCCTTGGCCTGGATGCCGACGCGCAGCAGCGTGCTGCTCCGGCCGAGCGGATGCGCTCCCGCCGCGAGCGAGATCGAAAACGGCTGCGCCGCGTCGCCGGCAGGGACCGGGTAGCTGTACTTGAAGTAGTTGACGTAGTCCTCGACGCGCACGTACTCGGGGGAGGGCAGTCGCGAGTAGGTCTGCAGACTCTGACGCAGGTAGTCGTAGCTGGCGGTGTCGACATCCGCGCCGAAGGTGCTGAAGGGATCCTTGGTGGCGTCGACGAACGGGCTGACCACCGCAGGAGCCCGCACGGTCGGATCGACGACTGACGGAGGGCGCACACCGGCGTCGGACAGCACGGCCGTCGCGAGCGGTGGCTCCTCCTCGACGTCACTGATCGCGCCGGGCGCTCGGCTCGAGGAGCTGGCCTTGCCGGCGTCGCGCTTGGCGCCGCCGCTGCCCAGTGGCGGCTCCGAGCTCTCGTCGTCGTCGCTGCTGCTGTTGTCGCCCGTCTCGCCCGCGGCGAGGTCGTCGTTGGCGAGCGTGCTGTCGGCGTCGCCGCAGGCGCCGAGACCGAGTAGCAAGCTGAGCGGAATCCAGAGTCGAAGTGAAGCCAAGCGCATCGGAGCCTCCCACCGGCACGCACTGCAAGGGCCTTGCCGCTGCGGGCACTCAGAATGGTTGGACTTTCTCGGACACACCAGGTGTCAGACTGTGCCACCGCGTGTCGGCCAAGGTCGTTCGCACACGAAGGAAGCATTCGGGGTGATGCCGTCGTACACAGATCGATCATGAACGAGAGCGTGCTCTACGCGCTCATGGGCACAGGGGCGGCCGTCTGGCTGGCGGGCTTCGTCGCGGCCCTGTGCTGGGCGTGGCGGCGGCCGCGCCGGCTCGCGCTCGCCCTCGGCATCGCAGCGCTAGGCACCCTGGTCGTGGTGCTGTTCCGGCGCCAGCCGGAGGTGTGCACGGTCGTGCTCGCCGGGCTGATCGGCGCTGGGGCCGCGGCCCTGACGCTCCGCTACATCGCACGCCGACCGGGTCTCGCGAGCGTCGTGATCACCGCGCTCGCAGGCGGGCTCGCGTGCTGACCCCGCGCGAGCGGCTCGAGCCTGACCCGCCGACTCTAGCGCGTGAACACGAGCGTCTGGTTGTTCGCGGGCATGGCGATGCGCTCGCGTAGCAGCAGGCCGTGCGGGGTAGCGAGCGCGCACACGGCTTCCACGTCGCGTACACCCCAGCTCGGGTCGCGTGCCCTGAGGTTGGCGTCGAACTCTTCGTTGCTCGGGGCGGTCTGACCCTCGACGCGGAACGGCCCGTAGAGCACGAACACACCCATGTCCTCCAGGTTGCGTGCGACGCCGGCGATCAGGCCCTCGGTGCACGACCAGGGCGCGATGTGGATCATGTTCGCGCAGTACACCGCCTCCACGCAGCCCACGTCCCAGTCGTGCGAGCGCACGTCGATCTCGCGTGGCTCCAGGAACGAGCCGCGGTACGCGCGGATGCTGGCGAGGTTCTCCGGATCCGGATCGCTCGGCAGCCACTTCAGGTGAGGCATCGCCTCCGAGAAGTAGGCGATGTGTTGGCCGCTCCCGCTCGCGATCTCCAGCACGGTTCCCTTCGCAGGGAGCACGCGCCGGAGAATGTCGAGAATGGGGTCCTTGTTCCGCTCGGGAGCGGCCCACTTCAGTTTGCTCACGGGGAGGTCACGCGACCTCCCCGCCCGTCG
>DASUME010000277.1:0-6495 GCA_036277895.1 Polyangiales bacterium | reverse complement strand
GGATGGCCGACAGCGAGTCGCCGCCCAGCTCGAGGACGCTCTTGTCGATGCTTACCTCGTCGAGCCCGAGCAGCTCGGTCCAGATCAGCGCCAGCTGGCGCTCCGCTTCGTTGCGCGGGCCGCGCCCGCCCGCGCGCTGCGGCACGGGCAGCGCTTGCAGGTCGACCTTGCCGTTGGGCAACAGCGGGAACGCGGCCATCAGCACGAACGACTGGGGCACCATGTAGCTCGGTAGCTCGGCGAGCAGTTGCTCGCGAAGCTGCGACGGCGCCGCGGCCGTTCCGTGCTGCACGTAGGCGATCAGCTGCTGCTCGATCAGCTTCACGACCGCACGCTCGACGCCCGGCACGCGCTCCAGCGCGCCGACGATCTCCGCGGGCTCCACGCGAAAGCCACGCAGCTTGAGCTGATCGTCGCGGCGGCCCGCGAACAGCACGTCGCCGCTCTCGAGGTAGCGACCGAGATCGCCGGTGCGGTAACCACGGCCCTCGGCGAGGGTGACGAAGCGCGCGGCGGTCTGCGCGTCGTCGAGGTAGCCGTCGGACAGATACGGACTGCAGATCCAGAGCTCGCCGAGCTCACCCGGCGCACAGCGGCGCTGCTGCGCGTCGAGCACCAGCAGCTGCGCATCGGTGATGCCGCGGCCGAGCGGGATCGGCGCGTCACCCTCGAGCTCCGGCTCGAGCTCGAAGTAGGCCATCGCCTGCGGGGTCTCGGTGGCTCCATAGAAGTTGGTGTGCGCGGCGTGCGGTGCGATCCGGCGGATCGCGCGCAGCAAGCTCCGCGTCAGCACGTCGCCGCCCCAGTACATGCGCCGCAGCGACGGCAGCGTTCGGGTGCCGCCTGCCAACAAGATCTGTCCAAACGCGGGCGTCAGGTGCGCGATCGTGATGCGCTGCTGCTCGAACCACGCGAACAGCGCCTCGGCGTCGAACAGCGTCGCCTGCGTGGGGATGCACAGCGCCGCGCCGATCGACAGCGGCGTGAACACGTCCCGCAGCAGCGGATCGTGGCCGAGGCCCGAGAGCATGGAGAAGCGGTCGGCCGCGTCGAGTGCGCCGTGCTCGACGTGCCAGTCGACGAAGTGAGGCAGTGGCGCGTGGCTGGTGGCGATGCCCTTGGGCGCGCCGGTGCTGCCGGACGTGAAGCTGTAGTACGCCAGGGGTGCGTGCAGCGTGGGCGCCTCGGCTTCGAGGAACGCTGCGAGCAGCGCGCGAGCCGCCGAGACGGTCGAGGGCACGCGCGCGACCGGCAGCTCGAAGGCCGCAGGCACGGCGAGCTCCCCGGCCACCAGCAGCAGCCTCGGGTGGACCTGCTGCGCGCACGCGAGCAAGCGTGCGATCGGATAGGCGGCATCCAGGACCACGAACGCGGCGCCAGTGCGCAGCACGGCGAGCAAGCAGAACACCAGCGCGGGGCCGCGCTCGGCGTACACCGCGACGGTCTGCCCCGGTCCCACGCCGCGCTCCGCCAGCGAGCACGCAAGCGCTCGCGAGACTTGCTCCAGCTCGCGATAGCTGCACGCGCCGTGGACCGACTCGAGCGCGAGCGCATCCGGTGTGCGCTGCGCCTGCACCAGGAAGCGATCGTGGATCACTGCGCCGCGTCGCCGTGCGAGTGATTCGATGCCGCCACGGGCTTGAGCTCGACCCAGCTCGCGATCGCCGGCCGCTCACGGTGCATCGCGAAGCGCTCGTCGAGGTACGCGCGCAGGCGTCGCGCCAACACCCGCACGTTGGGTTGCTCGCACATGTTGGTGTGATCGCCGGGGCACACGCTCGTGCGCACGCCGCCGAGCACGTACGGGCCCCAGCCGTTCAGTGCGTCGTTGCGGACCGCGGTGCCGTACATCGACTCCTGCTCGGCGGCGCGGAACAACATCGCGTCGCCGCTGTACGGCGGGGGGCGGTAGTGCGCCGCGGCCTCGATCCAGGTGCTCTCGATGTTCTCCAGCCGATAGTGGTACGGGAAGAGCTTCGCGAGCGGACGCTGCACCGCCGAGGCCGCGCGGTGCACCTGCGACTCGGCCTTGGCACTCAGCGTCTGCAGCGCATAGCGCGCGCCGTGCGCCCGCAAGCGCTGCGCGTGCAGCTCCAGCCGCTCGCGGCGCGTGCGCGTCGGGAGCACCGGCGCGGGCGAGTCGAGGAACACAAGCGCGCCGACGCTCTCCCCTGCATCGACGAGCTGCCTCGCCATCTCGAACGCGATCACGCCGCCGCCCGAGTAGCCACCGAGGTAGTACGGGCCCGCGGGCTGGTGCTTCCGGATCTGCTCGACGTAGTAGCTCGCCATCTGCGGCACGCTCTGGTGCAGCTGCGTGTTGCCGTCGAGGCCTTGGGGCTGCAGCCCGTAGAAGGGCTGGCCCATGCCCACGAGCAGCGCCAGCGCGCGCAGGTTGAGCGGGTTGCCGCCCATGCCCGCGGCGCAGTAAAAGGGCGAGCGGTCGCCGTGCAGCTGCATCGGCACGAGCGACGAGTAGCCGGCGCTCTTGGGCGATTGTTCGGCTTCTGGCGCGTGCCCGGGCGTGTTCGCGTCCAGCATCTGCGCCAGCGCGCGAATGTTCGGTGCCTCGAACAGCGTCGAGAGCGGCAGCGAGAGCCCGTAGCTCTTCTTGACTGCGGCGAACAGGCGCACGGCGAGCAGCGAGTTGCCGCCGAGCTCGAAGAAGTCGTCGAGCACACCCACCTGCCGAATGCCCAGCAGCTGCGACCACACCTGCGCCAGCAGCTCCTCGCTGCGCGTGGCGGGCGGCTCGAAGCTCTCGCTCGATGCGGGCCGCGCGAAGCCCGCGTCCTCCAGCTCCTGGTTCGGGGCCGCGTTGCGCGCCGCGAGCTGCGCCGCCCAGGCGTGCACGTCCACCGACGACGCCACGCACTGCACGAGCTCGGGCTGCGAGAGGATGCGCTCGAACGCCTGCACGCCCTCCTGCGGCGCGATCGCCTGGCGCAGGATCTGCCCGAGCGCGGCGTCTTCGAGCCGCGCGACCTTGCTCGGTGTGGCGGCCGCGCTGGTCATCGCCGAGCCCTTCTCCAGGCGCAGCATCTCGAAGCGCTCGATCTCGACCAGCGCGCGGCCGCTGGCGTCCGTGATCAGCACGTCGAAGTAGGCGTGGCCGTCGGCCGTCTCCTCGCGGCAGCGCACGTGGCTGAACACGTGCGCGGTCAGCGGCTCGAACAGGCGCAGCCGGCCGTAGCGCACCGGCACGTAGAAGTCGCGCTTGGCATCGAAGCCGGGGATCAGCTGCTGCACGCCACCGGTCGCCATGTCGAGCAGCGCCGGGTGCAGCGCATACTGCGCGAGCTCCGCCTCGAAGCGGGACGGCAGCGCCAGCTCGATCAGCGCCTCGCGCCAGCCGTAGCGCACGCGCACGATGTTGGCCCAGCGCGGCCCGAACGCGACGAAGTCCTGCGCCAGAAAGCCGTCGCGCGGCTGCTCTTCACGGTCGTTGCAGCGCTGCGCGATCGCGCGCAGGTCGCTGCGCGGCGGGACCGGGCCCTGGTACGCGCGCACGTCGCCCACCACGTGCGAGGGCGCGCGCGGGTCGCTGCCGCCCGTGCGGATCGTGATCTCGTCCGCGTCGCCGGCCGGCATCAAGCCGATCGTGAGCCGGCGCGTCTCGCCATCGGGCACCTGGAACGGACTGACGAACGTGAGGTCCGCGAGCTCGACCGGTCCCGGTGCACGGCCGGTCTGGAACGCCGCGCGCGCGAGCTCAACGAAGGTGGTGCCGGACAGCAGCGCGTGCGAGCCACGGATCCGGTGCTCGGAGAGCAGCCAGTGGCGCTGCACCGAGAAGTCGGTGCAGAACGAGCGCCCGTCGCGGTCGTCCGAGTAGCCGTCGAGCGCGGGGTGCGAGCAAGGCGACGAGGGCAGGCGCCCGTGCCGGCGTACTTCGTGGGAGCTCGCGGCCATGCCCACGTCGCGCCATGCGTTCCAGTTGATCACCACGGTGCGCCCCGGCTTGCGCCGCGCGCGGTCGTGGGCGAACGCATCCAGGAACGCGTTGGCGGCCGTGTAGTCGACCTGTCCCGGCAAGCCCAGCAGCGAGGCCACCGACGAGAACAGCACGAAGAAGTCGAGGTCTTCGAGCAAGCGATCGAGCAGCAGCGTGCCGTGCACCTTGGGCGCCAACACGCGCTGCATCGACACCAGCGTGCGCTCCTCCATCGGCTCGTCGTCCATCACGCCGGCGGTGTGCAGCACGCCGTGCACGCGGCCGAATTCGCTGTGCACGCGGGAGAGCGCGTTGCGCAGGCTGGTCTCGTCGGCGATGTCGCAGCCGAACACGCGTACCTCCGCGCCCAGCTCGCGCAGCGCGCGTACGGCGCGGATCCGGCGTGCGCCGAGGCTGGCGGCGTCGACGCTCGCCAGCGCGGCGTTCCACTCGCTCTCGGGCGGCAAGTCGCTGCGCGCGAGCAGCGCCAGGCTGATTCGCTTGTAGCGGGCCATGTAGGTCGCGAGCTCCAGCGCCATGCCGCCGAGGCCGCCGGTCAGCACGTACACGCCCCCTTCGCGCAGCCAGCTCACGGGCGTCTCGCGCCTGGGCAGCGGAAGCGGCTCGACCGTCTGCACCCAGCGAGACTGCTTGCGCAACGCCACCAGCCGCGTGTCGGCTCCGCCCTGGAGCTCGGCGAGCACGGCCTGATCGAGCTCGCCGGACAGCTCGTGCACGAGGCCGAGCGGCAAGTCGATGCAGCGCGTGCGCAGCTGTGGGAACTCGCGCGGTGCAACCAGGATCGGTCCGAGCGCCAGCGCGCGCAGCGGTGCCAGCGGCTCGTCGGTGACGCCGGCCGCGCCGCGCGTGATCACGCTCAGCTCACAGGGCTCCCCGCGGCGTCCGAGCGCGCGCGCGAGGAACGTGGGGATGAAGAACGACTCGAACAGCTCGCGCTGCAGGCGCTCCGGATGCGAGGCCAGCGTGGTCTTCGAGAGCGGTGTCAGGTACACGACGTGCGTCGGCAGCTGCCCCTTCTCCTCGAGTGCGTCGAGCAGATCCTGGTTCTGGTTCGACGAGTGCAGGTCGAGCTCCCAGCGCCGCGGCGCGCGCTCGATCACTGCCGTGCCCTGCGAGGCGACCAGCGCCTCGGGACCGAGCAGGGCGCTCAACCGACGCGCCAGCGCGGAGCCGTCGCTGATGATCAACCAGCGCACGGGTTCGCGGGCGTCGTGCTGCAGCAGCGGCTGCTTGAGCCAGGTCGGGGTCGCGAACCAGTCGTCGAGCTGGGCGCGCTTGCCGAGCGCGTCCTTCGCGGCGGGCAGTGCCTTGCCGGGTGCCACCCAGAACGCGGTGCGCTCGAAGGGGTAGGTGGGCAGCGGCACGCGGTTGCGCAGCTGGCCCTCGTAGAACGCGTGCCAGTCGACCGTCACGCCGACCGTCCACAGGCGCCCGAGCGTCTGCAGCGCGTAGCCGAGATCGCTCGCGGCCTCCTGCGGATGGCGCATCGAGTTGAGCGCGGTGGGCACGGGCGTGCGCTGCACGCGCGCGAGCGTGCTCAGGGTGCGGCCGGGACCGACCTCGAGCAGCGCGCGCTCGCCGGACGCGAGCACGGTCTCGACGCAGTCGGCGAAGCGCACCGTGCTGCGCAGGTGCTTGACCCAGTACTCGGGATCGGTGGCCTCGTCGTCGCGCAGCCAGCGGCCGCTGAGGTTGGAGGCGATCGGCCGCTTGGGCGCGCGGAACGTGATCGTGCGGCACAGCTCGCGGAAGCGAGGCAAGATCGGGTCGAGCATCGACGAGTGCGCGGCGACGTCGATGCGCACGCGCCGCGTCTCCACGTCGCGCGTGATCAGCGTGCGCTCCAGCGCCTCGATGTCGGCGAGCGGGCCGGAGACCACACACTGCTCCGGCGCGTTGACGGCGGCGATGCTGAGCGACGCCGGCATCAGCGCGCGCAGCTTGGACTCCGCGAGCGGCACGCTGAGCATGCCGCCGGGCGGCACTTCCTCGAACAGGCGACCGCGCAGCAGCACCAGCCGCATCGCGTCCTCGAGCGTCAGCACCTCGGCCAGGCAGGCCGCGACGTACTCGCCCATGCTGTGGCCCACGTACGCGACCGGCTCGACGCCCCACGAGCGCATCAGCTGCGCGAGTGCGTACGAGGTGGCGAACAGGGAGGGCAGCGTGAGCGAAGGCCGCTCCAGGCTGCGCGTGGCCTGCTCGCTCGCGGCCGCGAGCATCAACGCACGCAGGTCGACCGACAGCTCGCGCTGCGCGATCGCGAGGCACGCGTCGAGCGCCTCGCGGTAGACCGGCTCCTCGGCGTAGAGCTCGGCGCCCATGCCGGCGTACTGCGCGCCGCCACCCGGGAACATGAACACCAGCTCTCGCGCGCGCCCCTCGCCGTGGAGCTTCGCGTCGCGCGTGCGCAGGGCCACGGCAGCCTCGGCCGCGCTGGCCGCGACCGCGACGCGGCGCAGCGGCAAGGGACGCCGCCCGAGCGCGAGCGTGTACGCGGCATCCGCGAGCTCCACACCTTCGAGCTGCGCCGCCAGGAT
>DASUME010000276.1:0-10180 GCA_036277895.1 Polyangiales bacterium | reverse complement strand
CCTCCTCCAGCGAAACCTTTTGACGCGCGAAATGCTGCGCCAGGCCATCCCAGCTGGCCGGCGCATAACCGAGGTGAAACTTCGCGGCCGACTCGGGCGTGACCTTGCGCCGGACCAGCTCGTCGCGCGCGAGCTCGGCGTGCGGGTGCTCGTAGAGCTGCTCTTCGAAGTACGACTGCGCGATCGCCATCAGCTCCGCGAGCCGCTCGCGGCGCGCGCGCTGGCGGCGCAGCACCTCCTGGCCCGGGTCGTCCGTGCGCGGGATCTCGATCCCGGAGCGCTCGGCGAGCTTCTCCACCGCCTCCATGAAGCCGAGCCCCTCGACGTGGCGCAGGAAGGTGATCGCGTCACCGCTGGCCTGGCAGCCGAAGCAGTAGAAGAACTCCTTGCCGCGCGAGACGCCGAAAGAAGGCGATTTTTCGCTGTGGAACGGGCACAGGCCCACGAAGCGCTGCCCCATCCGGCGCAGCGGGACGTACTCGGAGATCAGCGCGACGAGGTCGACGCTCTCCCTGATCTCCCTGAGTTTCTCGTCCTGCAGCATCGACGGTAGTCGGTTCTAGTTAACAGCGGGCTTCCGGCGGTCAAGCACCGCGCGGGGGTTCCCCTCACAACGACCGCTTTCGCACGAACTTGAGCGTGCCGCCTACAAAGGCGCGGTCGGCGTGGCGCGTGCACTACACTCGCGCCCGTGAGCCCACGACCCATCGCGCGAGAGCTCGCGCTGGTGTACGCCGCCGCCGCCGCCGTCACGCTGTTCGTGAGCCACACGCCGGGCGTCCTGGTCGCGATGTACGGGCACCTGCTGCTGGCCGGCGCGTTCCTGTGGCTCGCGCTGCACATGGCGCGTCGCGAGGGCGAGAGCGCTCGCCGCTACGGGATCGATCTGGCCGGCCTGCTCGAGGGCGACGCAGCGCTGGCCAGCACGATCGTCAAGGCGCTGCCGACGATGCTGCGCGAGCTGGGCGTCGCGCTGCTGGTGGCGTGTGTGGTGTTCCCGCCGTTCGTGCTCGCGTTCTGGCTCTGGCACCAGCCCCCGCACCCGTTCACGTTCCACCCACCCTCGGACCCGCTCGACTTCGTGCTGACGCACCTGATCGCGATCGCGCTGCCCGAGGAGGCGCTGTTTCGGGGCTACTTCCAGACCCGGCTCTCGGACCTGTGGCCGGTACGGATCCGGGTGCTCGGCGCGGAGCTCAACCCGCGCGCGTTGGTGTGGCAGGCGGGCCTGTTCGCGCTACTCCATTTCTTGGTCGGGTTCTCGCCGCTGCGCCTCGCGGTGTTCTTTCCCGGCCTGCTGTTCGGCTGGCTGCGCGCGCGGCGCGACGGCATCGGCGCGGCGGTCTGGTTCCACGCCTTCTGCAACCTGCTCGCCGAAGTCTTGAGTCGAGGATATTTGTGAGATCAGCGGCGTTGTTCGATGTCGACCGCACGCTCGTGAACGTCAACACCGCGCGCCTCTATGCGCGCTGGCAGCTGGCCAAGGCGGGTGCGGGCTTTCGGGAGTACGCCGCGCTGGCCGCGGTGCTGCTCCAGTACACCTTCGGCGCGCTCGACGCGGAGCGCGCCGCGGCGGGCGCGTTCGCGCGCGTGCGCGGCACGAGCGAGGCGGCCCTGCGCGCCGAGTGCCTCGACTGGTACACGCGCCACGTGCGTCCACACATCAGCCAGCGCGGACGGCGTGAGGTGCAGCGCCAGCGCAGCGAGGGGCAGCTGCTGGCGATCCTGAGCGCCTCCACGCCCTACCTGACCGAGCCGCTCGCCGAGGAGCTCGGCATCGATCACGTGCTGTGCACGCGGCTGACGGTCGACGGCGGCCTGTTCACCGGCGGGTACCAGGCGCCGCTGTGCTACGGCGCGGGCAAGGTCGCACACGCGCAAGCCTGGGCGATCCAGCACGGCATCGACTTGGACCGCTCGACGTTCTACACGGACAGCATCAGCGACCTGCCGATGCTGGAGGTGGTGGGCTCGCCGGTGGTCGTCAACCCGGACCCGCTGCTGCGCCTGATCGCAGCACGGCGCCGCTACCCCGTGGAGAGCTGGAAGTGACACCTGTCGAGTTGAGCCGTGTGATCGAGCGCGCCCTGGCCGAAGATCTCGGTCGCGGCGACATCACCACCGAGAGCTGCGTGCCGGCCGAGCTGATCGGCCGCTGCGCCTTCCGCGCGCGCGAGCCGCTGGTGATCACCTCGGGCGCGATCATCGCCGAGACGTACCGGCAGATCGACGCCAGTGTGCAGGTGCGCGACCTGGTGCGCGACGGAACGCAGGTCGGCAAGGGGGCCGTGCTGGCGCAGGTGGTCGGGCCGGCGGCCTCGCTGCTGAAGGGCGAGCGCGTGGCGCTGAACTTCCTGCAGCGGCTGTGCGGCGTGGCCACGCTGACGGCGAAGTACGTGAACGCGCTCCCGAAGGGCAGCAAGACGCGGGTCGTCGACACGCGCAAGACCACCCCGGGCCTGCGGGCGCTGGAGCGCGCGGCGGTGCGCGCGGGCGGCGGCCACAACCACCGCGAGGATCTCAGCGCCGCGGTGTTGATCAAGGACAACCACGTCGCGGCCGCGGGCGGCGTGCGCAAGGCGATCGAGCTGTGCAAGGCGCGCGCGCCGCACACCAGCCGCATCGAGTGCGAGGTGGACTCGATCGAGCAGCTCGAGGAAGCCCTGAGCGCCGGCGCCGACATCATCCTGCTCGACAACTTCGACGACGCGCTGGTCGAGCAGGCGATCGGCCTGAACGAGGGCCGCGCGATCCTGGAGGCGTCCGGCGGCATCACGTTCTCGCGCATCGCCAAGCTGGCGCAGCTCGGGGTGGACGTGATCAGCGTGGGCGCCCTCACCCACTCCGCGCCCTCGGTCGACATCGGACTGGACTGGGAGTCATGAGCTCGGACCTGGAGCAGGAGCGCATCGCGGCGTTGCTGACCACGTCGAGGCTCGGCCGCGCGATGAAGATCGAGCTGGAGACCGGCTCCACGAACGACGACGCCCGCCAGGCCGTGCGCGACGGCGCGGCGGATGGCTACGTGGTGGTCGCGGAGAGCCAGCGCGCAGGCCGCGGCTCGCGCGGGCGTACGTGGGTCTCGCCCGCGGGCACCGACATCTACACGTCGATCGTCGCCACGCTGCGCGTGCCGCCCGAGCGCCTGCCACCGCTGACGCTGGTGGTGGGGCTGGCTGTCGTGGAAGCCCTGGATCCACTGCTGGGTGGGCGCGCGCAGGTGAAGTGGCCCAACGACGTCTGGCTCGAGGGCCGAAAGATCGTCGGCATCCTGGTCGAGGGTGCGTCGACGGGTGCGCAGCTCGAGCCGCTGGTGATCGGCATCGGGATCAACGTGAACCGGCGCGAGTTCCCCGAGGGCCTCGACGTGCCGCCGAGCTCGCTCGCGCTGGAGCTCGGGCACGATGTCGACCGCTCGCTGGTGCTCGCGAGCGTGCTCAACCGGCTCGAGGTCTGGCTCGCTCGTTTTCAGGACGAGGGGCCCGGCGCGGCGATCGCGGCGATCAACGAGCGCCTGGCGCTGCGCGGGCAGCGCGCGCGGGTGGACCAGCTCGAGGGCACCGTGCGGCGCGTGGCGCCTTCGGGTGCGCTGGTGCTCGACACGACCGCAGGGGAGCGCGAGCTGGTCGCCGGCACGCTGCGCGCTTGCTAAGCGGGCGCGCAGGCACCAGCCTGGGCAGACGATGTCCTCTCGTGAGCAACAGGTGAGCTGGGTCGCGCAAGCGGCCGCCGTGTACGTCACCACCGACCGTGTGGTGCGCGTGCGCGGCGACGACGCGCGCAGCTGGCTGAATGGGCAGATCACCAACGACGTGCGCACGCTCGCAGGCGACCACGCGGTCTACGCGCTGACGCTGACCGCCAAGGGCCGCGTGATCAGCGACCTGTGGGCGCTCGACGACGCGCCCGGCATGGCGCTGGTGTTGCCGGAGGCGCGCGCCTCGGCGGCGCTGGAGCGCTTCGACAAGCACATCATCATGGAAGACGTCGAGCTGGAGCCCGCAGAGGTCCGGGTGATCACGGTGCAAGGGCCGCGCGCCTCGGAGGTCGTCGAAGGGCTCGGCGTGCGCCGCTACGCGTGCGCGCGCCTGACCGAGGGCTTCGACGTGTGGGACGCGGACCTCGCCGTGCTGACGGCGCGCGCGACGACGCTGGGGGGCGGCGTGCTCGACGCCGAGGGCTGGGCCGCAGCCCACCTCGCGCTCGGTGTGCCGCGCGTCGGCGTCGACTTCGGCGACGACACGTACCCGCAGGAGGCCGGCCTCCGTCGTGCGCTGTCGTTCGGCAAGGGCTGCTACCTCGGCCAAGAGGTCGTGTACATGCTAGAGAACCGTGGACAGCTGGCGCGTCGCCTGGTGCAGCTCGAAGCCCCGGGTGCCGAACCCGGGTCCGAGATCACCGACGAGGCGGGCAAGAAGCTGGGCAGCCTGACTTCGGCCGCGTCGCCTTTCGCGCTCGGTTTGGTGAAACGCTCGCACGCCGAGCCTGGACAGACGGTTCTGGTAGGCGGCTCACCAGTGCGCGTGCGCACCGTGGTCGGGGCCTGAGCCCCGTTGCCTCCAGGCCTGGCCGGCCGCATATTCGAGAGACGGAGACAGAGATGATTACCCTGACCGACAAAGCCGCCCTCAAGGTCAAAGAGATTCGGGAGAGTGAAGACCTCGGCACGCAGGGCCTGCGCCTGCGCGTGATCGGCGGGGGATGCTCGGGCTTCCAGTACGACCTGTACTTCGAAGACGAGGTCAACGACATGGACGAGGAGTACGAGTCCGAGGGCGTGAAGCTCTACGTCGACATGATCAGCCACCAGTACCTGGAAGGCGTTCAGATCGACTACGTCGAGGGCCTGCACGGCGCCGGCTTCAAGTTCCTGAACCCGCAAGCCAAGAGCACATGCGGCTGCGGCTCTAGTTTTTCAGCCTGATAGCTCGCGGTGCGTAGGGCAGGCTCTACGGTGTGCTGCTTGAGTGAGTTGGGCGGGTGGTCGGTGCGGCAGGACTGACTGGATCGTAGTCGCGCAACTTCGCGGCTACGACTGCGTCTCGTCGAGCACGTAGTCGACCCATGTGGTCGTCGCCGTGCGCGTGCGCGTGATCGGTCCAGGGAGTCTTGGCTGACCGCGGGAAGGTCTCGCCCCACTCCAGCGGCACTCGCCTCTCGGCTGCCCTTACGATCTCAGAACGCGGCAGTCACGCCAGCCGTCAGGTCCAACGCGAACAGGAAGTTGGGCAGGCCGAAGTTCATCACCGGCGTGAGGTTGAGGCCGATGCCGGGGGTGAACATGTACGCCACGCGCGCGCCCGCGTTGACGATCAAGCCGATACCGCCGACGTTGGCGTTGGTGGCGTAGGGGCCCTGACGGGTGCCGTCGGCGGGCGGGCGGGCCTGGATCTGGCCGAGGCTGACGCCGCCGAGCAGGCCGAGCTTGAGGCCCTTGTCGGACGGCTTGGTGAGGTAGTACTCGCCGCGACCGCCGACCGTGATGCCCGCGAGCGGGCCCTCGCCGCGGCCGATCTGGAAGCGACCCGTCAGCGCGAGCGCGAAGCTCGGCGTGAGGAAGTAGCCGGCCGCGAAGTTGATGACGGGCACTGCCACGATGCCGCCGGGGTTCACGGCGACCGCGCAGTTCTGCACGGTGAGCGACTGCGCGCCGTCCGCGCCCTCTGCGATCCCAGACTTGCAGTCCCAGCCGAGCGCGTTGAGGTTGGTCGACGCCGCAGCAAGATCGAGGCTGTTGTCGCCGTTGCGCGAGCGCGCTGCGACGTCGTTGAGCAGCGGCTTCGTGATGTTGCGATCGGCCGCGCGGCCCTTGCCGACCGCGGTCATGGCGACGCCGATGCCGAGGTCGAGGTAGAACTTCTTCTTGCCGCCGCGACCCTTGCTCGAAGAAGACTCTTCCTCTTCTTCGCTCTCGCCCATCGCGCAGTAGTCATCGTCGCAGACCATGCCGGAGCCACAGTCGCTGTTGGCCGAGCAGGCCTCGCCGAGGCCCGCATTGCCGTGGTCGCAGCCGGGCATGCCGGGCGGGCACTCGTTGTCGCTCGTGCTGCACTGGCTGGGCGGCGCCTCGCCAGGCAGCGACGGCGCGTCCCGCGTGCGCGTGCCGACGATCGGCACGGCTGCCGGTGCATCGGCGGCACCGAAGCGGCCCACTTCCTTGCCCTCGCCATCGATCGCGACGATGAAGTACTCGACCTCGGGCTCGAACACGTCCGTGCACGGGATCAAGAACGTGTAGCCGTCCTCGGTCTCGATCATGTTCGCGCTGCGCGGCTTGGACATGCCGGTCGAGCGGTAAGCGATCTTGATCCGGTCGATGTCGAGGCTGTCGTCCTTGGCCACGAACACCGGCACCGCCGTCTGCGTCAGCTGCTCGGCGACCGGCGTGTGCTGGAGGTTGCCCTCGGCCGGTGTGGAGCTGCGCTTGCGAGGCGCGGGCACGTCTTCTTCGGTGACGGCCGCCGCGGGTGCGCTCTTCTTGGCGGCGTTGAACGCCTGCATCACCTCGGGCGTGGCGACGATCGGATCCGGCTCCACCGTGGGGTCCTCGGACAGGGCCTTCTGGAATGCGCTGATCGCGCCCTTCTGATCCCCGAGCCCACCGACCAGCACCACCGCCAGGTTCGAGTACGAACGCGCCAGGCCCGGACCGCGGATGCCGTTCTTCTCGGCGTTCTTGATCGCCTTGTCGAGACTGGCCTTCGAGGCGTCGATGTCGAGGTTGTTGTACGCCTCCATGGCCGACTTGTTCGCATCGGCGAGCTGGCGCGGGTTGGACTGCGCGGCTGCGGTGCCGCAGACAGCGAGGGAGAGCACGAGGCATGCGGCCCGCTGTGCTCGCGCGAACGGCGGACGCTGCCGACCGGCGCTGCGAGCGACGGGTGTGTGTTCAGATCGCTGCATGTTCCTTGGTACTCCCGCGACGCACGGGGGGCTGCGTCATGCTAAGTCGTTCGGCCCGCGTGGGACCTTGATGGCGCGCTTCCGGGCTTGCGTCGTGCGCGGCACGGCAGCTCGGATCGGCGCTCAGGCGCAGCGCAGCACGCGCATTGGCGTGCGCGCGAACCACGTGCTCTTCGGCGCGCGCCGGGTCGCCGAGACCCAGCTCCGCGCGCGCGAACTCCAGCTCGGCTTCGGCGAGCGCCAGCTCCTCGGGCGCACATCGGTAGGCACCGTGCTCCCGGGCCTCGCGTGCGATCGCCGCCAAGTCCGTCACGCGTGCTTCGATGGAGCCACCGTGGGCGCACGCCGAGACTCCGAGCGCGGCCGCGATCGTGAGGCGAGCTGCGTTCATTCCGCGCTCACTCCGCGTGCGAGCGCCAGCGTGCTCGCGCGACGTGAGCTCTCGGTCGAGCGCTCGGCGAGCTCGAGTGCTCGCCTGTAGTGCGCTTCGCCCGCCGCCTCGCGTGCCTTGGCGAGGAAGAGCCGGGACTGCGTGAGCTCGTAGCGCGCGAGCGTGCGCGCCTCCGTGTGCTCGGCCCGTTCCAACGCGCGGCGGGCCTGGTGCTCGCGAAGGACAAACTGGCTCGGCGAGCAACCGACGAGAAGGCCGAGCGCTGCGATCGACACCGCCCGACTGCGCTCGCGCTTCACCTTGTCGTCGCGACCAGCCGCTCTCACGTCGCTGGTCTTACCTTCCGAGAACACTCGGCCTCCGAGGATCCGGTCCAACTCCGCGTAGGGCTTGGGCCAACCACTGCCGGGCGGACGCTAACAACTGGAGTTTGGCCAGTCAACACGGGTGTGACAGCGTGGGAGACGTCCCACGATCGCAGTGGTTACGCGCCCATCGGCCGTGACGTGGCCTACGTTCGCCGGGCGCCTGGGCCCAATCGGTAGGCGATCAGCACCAGGCCCACCAACGTCCACAGGGACATACATACGACGCCCTGCTGCAGCGTGCCGCCGAAAGGGGACAGGCCGAAGTCCCCGTGGAACTGCGCGTAGCTGCCCACCACGCCGAGCCGCTGCCGTGCCAGCGGTATGACCGCAGCGCCGAGCGAGGCGCTGACGCCAATCACCGCGCCGGCCCAGGGCTCACGCTGGTTGCGGACGAAGGAGGCCCCGAGGATGAAGCCCCCCACGCCGAGCCCCACCTCGACCGCGCACGCCAGCAGCACCAGCGCGCTGGGCACTCGCTGCGAGTCGACCAGGTACAGCAGGTACCAGTCGCCATGGAACAGGTAGAAGTAGAGCGACGCCGGCACGACCCCCAGGCTGGCGTAGAGCAGGTACGCCGCGAAGGCGTGCGAGAGCAGCACCGCACGCGGGCTGCCACGCAGATCGGCGCGGGCCGAGAGTGCAACCAGCACCCCTGACGCGAACGTGAACAGCAGCTGAGTCGGAATCGGCAAGGCTGGCTGAAGATGCTAACGAGGGTGGGCCAGACGGGAAAGCTTTTCCCCGCCTGGGTCGTACGAAGCGCGCTCCCTTACAACCCCAGCAAGGTCGCGTCCGCCCCGCTTGCCTCGGTCTTGGAGGCGCTCGTCAGTACATCGATATCGACCGCCACGTCCAGCTCACGGCCGCTCACCGAGCCGTGGCAGCCGCCGCACATGCCGTCGAACAGCGCGCGGCGGAAGCCCTGGTGGACAGCTTCGCCCGGGTAGAACTGCATCTCCTCGCGCTGGACCTGCTCGCCCAACAGCGGGCCGCCGGCCGCGAAGGACAGCGGCTTGCCGAGCTCGCTGACGACCTTGAGCGTGATCGGCAGGCCCCCGCGCACCCGGAACTTGAGCGATCCGTCGGCGCGCGCGCGCACGCTGCCGAGCGACTCGAAGGCCAGGTAGGCGCGGCCGTAGGCATCGTCGATCACGTCGCCCGCGGGCAGGTCTTCGAACCGGCTGGCGTTGGGGGCCTTGGCGGTGAGCACCTCGAAGCCGCCGAAGTTGGGATCGATCGGGCGGCCGGTGCGCGTGTTGTTGAACAGCAGCGTGCCGAGCAGCGGCGCGTCGAGCACGTTGACCTCGGCCACCGAGCCTGGCCCCACGTCCACGCGACCGTTGGCCTCGTCGTGACGCGAGGTGAAGACGCCGTGGTTCTCGCGCGGGTAGATCGCGACCGCCTCGACCTCGGCGCTGCCGGCGGCTCCACCGAGGCGCGGTGTGGCGCCGGTGATCGGATCGAGCGCGCACAGGTCGAAGTCGAAGTTGCCCGCCTTCGGATCGTTGGCAGCGAGATCGCAGGACGCGATCAGCCAGCGCGACGGCAGCGGCGCCGGCGAGCGGAACACGCCACCGGCCACTGGCAAGCGCAGCGAGTGCAGGTAGAGCTTGTCGTTCGGATCGCGGTCGCTCTGATCGGGGCCGATCGAGCGGTTCACGATCGCGATCGTGCCCGCGCCATCGAGCGCGCCGTACTTCGCGGCCACGAAGGCGAAGTTGCGATCGGCCAGCTCGACGATCTCGGTCGCGAGCTCGAAGCCGATGCTGTTGCGCTGCGCGAACAGCGGGTGGTAGTCGCCACCGTCGAGGTTCTGGCGGCGGCCGGCCAGCTGGAAGAACTGCGCGCCGCGCTTCTCGACCGTGTAGATCAGCCGGCCGTCCGCCATGAAGCTCGGCTGCAGCTCCTGGTTCGACAGGAACGTGAGCTCGCGGATCGAGCGGTCCTTGGGATCGAACACGAACAGGTTGGCGTTCGGCGCCAGCTGCGACGGAGTGCGCGAGGGCCCCTGGTTGAGCACGGTGTTGCCGCGCGTGGAGGCGAACACGAGCCGGCCATCGGGTGCGTAGGCCGGATCGAAGTCGTGGATCAGGATGCCGTTGGCGCTGTCCTGCGCGGCGAGCTCGAGGCGCGCGCAGGCACTGCCATCGGGGTTCGCGGTGTAGATGTGGAAGGGCTCGCTCGCGGTCTTGCGCGCGGCGAACGCGAGCTGCTTGGCGTCCCAGCTCACCGCGGGGCCACGGATGTCCGCACCCGCGAGGCCGCACCCGGCGTTCAAGCTCGAAGCTGCTCCGAGCGTGGGGGGATCGTTGCCGCGCAGCGTGAGCGGGGCGCGCTGCAGCTCGGCGTTGGGGCGGAACGTGTCGAAGTCGCGCACGTCGCCGACGCCGCGTGGGCGCGCGACGTAGAGCAGGCCGAGCTGAGCGCTGGTGCTGACCTCGCCGCGGTCTGCCGCGAGAGAACGCTCGAGGCCGTGCCACGCCGTGAGCACGCAGTACGCAGTCGCCTGGTCGAGCGG
>DASUME010000275.1:0-3498 GCA_036277895.1 Polyangiales bacterium | reverse complement strand
CTACCCCGGCAAGGTGATCGAGATCATCTCCGGCTATCGCCCCGACGCGCGCGAGACCAGCCGCCACCACCACGGGCGTGCGCTCGACATGCGCGTCAACGGCATCACGCGCGAGAAGCTGCGCGACTACGCGCGCACGTTCGAGAAGACCGGCGTCGGCTACTACCCGAACAGCTACTTCGTGCACATGGACGTGCGCGACGTGAAGGGCTTCTGGATCGATCGCGCGGGCCCCGGCGAAGCGGCCGACTACGGGCCGTGGCCGCTCAACAATCAGGTCGCCAAGCAGGAGCTCGACAAGCAGCGCCAGGACGTGCTCAAGGGCGCGCTCGCCGCGGTGGCCAAGCTCGGCAACGCGAACTCGCGTGCACAGCCGCTCGCGCAGGCGAACCCCAAGGCGCACGTCGCAGAGCCCGAGCAAGAGCCCGACGACATGAAGCAAGACGAAGTCGCCCGCGTGCGCGCCGAAGCTCGCCGCGCGTTGCAAGATCTCTAGAAGCTTAGGCGTAGCGTGGCGGCGCCCATGTCGTTGGGCTCGACGCCGTCGACGAACAGCGTGTAGTCGCCCTTGTCGAGCGGCATCACCAGGCCGGGCGACGACATCTCGCGTTCGCTGGCGGGGCGGTCGATGCGCGGAGTGGCGTGGCAGGCGAGCTCGCTCCTGGCGTCGGCGCAGCTACGGCGCACGTAGATGACGGCGTTCAGCTCGGGGTCTTCGAGCGTGGCGCTGAGCGTGGTCGGCGCCTCGATGTGCAGGGGCAGCATGAACTCGGGCGCGCCGTCGCCGCCGCAGCTGCCGGAGAAGGCCGCGCTGCCGTAGAAGGTGTCGATCTCGCGCAGCGCCTGCGAGCTGGTCGCGCGCTCTCTGCACAGCTCGGCTTCGCTGCGCACGGGCGGCTCGTCGATGCGCTCCAGGGCGAGCACGTAGTCGCCGCTCTGTTCGCGCGCGTACGAGTCGCTGAAGGCGTAGAAGCTGCCGCGCGGCAAGCGTGCGGTGATCAGCGATCGGCCGCTGCTCTGGAAGTCGTCGTTGCAGGCGCGCTCGCTGGAGGCGTCTTCACACTGCGCGCGCAGGTAGAGCGAGCCGTCGTACTCGGCTTGCTGGCGCAGCCGAATGCGCGAGGCCTTCTCCAGATCGATGCGGTGCACGTGATCGGGGCCCTGCGCGCCCCCGCCGCAGGTGGCGGTGAAGGCGTTGCTTCCGCCGCGTGTGGACTCGCGCAGCGCGACCCCGGGCACGAGCGGGCGCGCGTCGGCGCATAGCTTGCTCAGCGAGGGCAGCGGCTCGAGCTCGGTGAACAGCTCGAAGTCGCCCGCCTGCCCGTTCGCGCCGTCGACGACCAGCATGTAGCTGCCGGGCGCCAGCGCGGACTCCAGGCGCGCGTGGTGGAAGTCGCCCTGCGGCACGTCGTCCACGCAGCGCAGCTCCCGCGGCAGCCCGCCGCTGGCGTCGAACAGCGTGAGCGAGCCGTCGAAGTCGCTGGTCTCCAGGGCCGCACGCAGCTCGGAGCGCACGTCGACCTGGAACGCGAACACACACTCGGGGGCCGCGCCGCGCACGCAGCTGGCGCGCACGGCATCGCGACCCGTCAGGGTGCTGGCCTGGAGCGGGGCCCCGGGCCGAAGCGCGATCGGCGCCTCGCAGGTGAGCTTGGGCACGAGCGGGGCGGCGCGTTGGGGTGGTGCGCTCGGGCAACCCAGCCAGGCGGCTGACAGCGCCAGCAGGATCAGGGCCCATGGCCGCATCATCCCGCTCAGACTAGCGTCGCCCCGCGCTTGCTGCGCTATCTTTTCGCGCATGGCTTCCGGCTCGATCTGTCCCACCTGCAAGGGGCGCGCGTTGCCCCACCCCGAGAACCCCGCCCACCCGTTCTGCAGCCGCCGCTGCAAGCTCGCCGACCTCTCCAACTGGTTCGGCGAGCGCTACGTGGTGCCGACGGAACCCGCGAACCCGGACGACATCCCCGATCCCACGGATCCCAAGCTGCTCCATTAAAAGAGCGGGCTGCCCTCGCGCTCCGCGAGCTCGCGGTGGAGCTGTTGCAGCTTCGCCGTGACGGGACCTCTCTGCCCTTCGCCCAGCACGCGGCCGTCCAGGCTGCGCACCGCGACCACACCCGCGCCGGAGCCGGTCAGGAACACCTCGTCGGCCGCGAACAGATCCGCGCGCCCGATCGAGCGCTCCTCAACGTGCAAGCCGAGCGACGGCGCGAGCTCCATCACCGACCCGCGCGTGATGCCCTCGAGGCAGCCATCCGAGCCCGGTGGCGTCCACAGCTGCTTGCCGCGCAGCGCGAACACGTTGGCCACTGCCGCCTCGGCGATGTGACCGCGCGCGTTGAGCAGCAGCGCCTCGTCCGCGTTGCGCTGCCGCGCCTCCAGCTTGGGCAACACCGAGTTCAGGTAGTTGAGGCTCTTCACCCGCACGTCGAGCACGTCGGCTGTGGGACGGCGGTAGCTCGAGGTGATCATGTCGAGCCCACGCTCGCGCTGCTCCTCCGTGAACAGCTTGATCGTGGTCACCATGATCACCACGCTGCCGCGCGGGCAGAGGGTGGGGTCCACGCCGAGTGGCCCGACTCCACGCGTCACCAGCAGCCGGATGTAGCCCTCCGGCTCGCCGAAGGCACGCACCGTGTCGTTCACCGCGCGCCCGATCTCCTCGAGCGAATACGGCAACGACAGCGCGAGCACCTTGGCGCCGAACGCCAGCCGCGCGAGGTGGCGCTCCAGCCGGAACACGCGGCTCGCGATCACGCGCATGCCCTCGAAGATGCCGTCGCCGTACAACAAGCCGTGATCGCTGACCGAGATGCGTGCCTCGCTCTCGTCGACGATCTTGCCGTCCATCCAGATCTTCATGACTCCTCCTGCCGTGCGCCGAGCGCGCGAGAGATGCGCTCGGCCAGCTTCCGTGTGCGTTGGATCGCCTCGTCGCGGCGCTCGCCCGCGAGCTGACTCGCGACGGCGGCGCAGGCCACGGTGCCGAACATGCGGCCCAGCGCGACCACCGGCGCTGCGACCACGAACATGCCCTCGATCCACGCGCCGTCGTTGAGATCGAAGCCCTGCTCGACGGCGCGCTCGATCGCGCGTTTGGTCACGCGCCGCGTCTGCGCGTTCTCGGTCAGCGCTTCGGGCGCGATGCCAAGGTACAGCCGCCCGCTCGCCGTCACGTCCGCCGGCACCTCGGTCCCGATCGCGGGCGCCGCACGCAACAGGCCCGGGCCCTCCACCTTGTCGAGCACCACCAGCCGCCCCGCGCGCGCGGCGACCAGGAAGAACGTCTCGCCGAACGCGCGCACCGCACGCTCCAGCTCACCGCGCGCGACGCGCACGAAGGGGTCCACGGCCTGCGCGCCGAGCCCGAGCCGCACCAGGCCGACGCCGAGCGCGTAGCGGCCCTCCTCCTGCTGCTCGACGAGGTCGTGCGCGGCCAGCGACGCGAGCAAGCGGTGCAGGGTCGGCTTGGGCAGGTGCGTGCGCGCGGCGAGCGTG
>DASUME010000274.1:0-2589 GCA_036277895.1 Polyangiales bacterium | reverse complement strand
AGGGTAACGACCGCGCTCGTGGCAACGATCGCCCGCGCTTCCAGGGCAACGACCGCGCGCCGGGCAACGATCGCCCGCGCTTCCAGGGCAACGACCGCTCGCAGGGCAACGATCGCCCGCAGAGCAGCGATCGCCCGCGCTTCCAGGGCAACGACCGCCCGCGCTTCCAGGGCAACGACCGCGGCGGCCGCGCGCCGGTCGATCGCTCGCAGGGCAAGCCGCAAGGCAAGTTCGGCGGTCCGAGGCCGGGCGGCTTCACCAGCCAGAAGCCGGGCGGCTTCACTAGCCAGAAGCCGGGCGGCTTCGGTGGCCAGAAGCCGGGCGGCTTCGGTGGCCAGAAGGCAGGCGGCTTCGCTGGGCCGAAGCCGGGCGGCAAGTTCGGCGGCGGCGGCGGCAAGTTCGGAGGCCCAAAGCCGGGTGGCAAGTTCGGCGGCGGCGGCAAGTTCGGCGGCAAGCCGCAGGGCAAGGGCTTCGGCGCGCGCCAGTCGTTCGACCAAGCGCCGCAGCAGCGCAAGCCCCGCGACGACGACTTCGACGAGTAAGGGCTAAGCTACGCGCATGGGCCTGTTCGATGTCCACGCGCACCTCACGCATCCGAAGCTCGCGCCGCGCGTCGACGAGCTGCTCGCGAACGCGCGCAGCGCCGGCGTCACCACCATCATCAGCAACGGCCTCAACCCCGAGGACAACGCGGCCACGCTCGCGCTGGCAAAGCGCGACCCGATCGTGAAGCCCGCGCTCGGCCTCTATCCGGTCGATGCCGTGCTGCCCGAGATGCGCGCGCTCGGGGTCGACTACCCGCGCGAGTCCGAGCTCGAGCACAGCGCCGAGCAAGCGATCCAGTACGTGCGCGAGCACGTCGAGGACGCGTTCGCGATCGGCGAGATCGGCCTCGATGGGTACTGGGTGCCCGAGGCGCTCTGGGAACGCCAGGAGCAGAGCTTTCGCACACTCGTGACGCTCGCGATCGAGGCCGACAAGGCGATCATCATCCACACGCGCAAGCGCGAGAAGCGTGCGCTCGAGATCTTGCTCGAGCTCGGCGCCAAGCGCGTCGACTGGCACTGCTTCGGCGGCAAGGTGAAGCTCGCGCGCCAGATCGCCGAAGCCGGGCACTGGCTCTCGATCCCGGCCAACGCCACACGCTCGGAGAGCTTCACCCGCATGCTAGAGACCATCCCGCGCGACAAGCTCTTGCTCGAGACCGACTGCCCGTACCTCGGTCCGGACCGTGACCAGGACAACGAGCCCGCGAACGTGCGTCACACGCTCGGCTACGCCGCCAAGCTGTGGAACACGAGCGAGCAGGCCGCACTCGACCAGCTGAGCGGGAATTTCGCCGCGCTGTTTGGTGTCCCGCCCTGACTGCGTTGTATCCCGCACGTCCGACACCCGAAGAAACCGCCACGAGACGTCGGAGATGCTCTAGGCTGCCCGCTCGGAGGTCGACGCTTGTCGGATTGGAGGCGCTGGGGCTCGATCACGCTCGCTCTGGCAGGCTGCGCACAGGCCGCGGATGACAGCGAGCTCGAGGGCATCGAGCAGCAGATCATCTACGGCAACGACGACCGGCTCGACGTGTATGAGCACCCGGACCCGGTCCTGCGCGACATCGCGAGCTCCGCGGCGGTGGCGCTGATCCCGCGCAGTCGGCTCGCACGCTCCAAGGACGGCGACTTTTACATCTTCACGCAGCCGCTCGAGGAAGCCTTCCACGTCTGTACGGACGAGCGCTTCGCCGCGCAGCCCACGGCGGCAGAGTGCAGCGGCGTGCTGATCGACGACGACCTGGTGCTGACGGCTGGCCACTGCTTCCCGAGCGACGACGTGTGCTCGCGCTACGCGTTCATGTTCGACTACTTCCTGCGCGACTCCGTGCGCCTCGAGCCGCTGTCGTGGGGCGACATCTACGGCTGCCGTCGCATCGTCAAGCGTGTGGTGTCGCCGGACCCGAACGTGGTGCCGCGCATCGACTACGCGATCGTGCAGCTCGATCGGCCCGCGACCGGTCGCACACCGGTCAACGTGCGTACGAGCCCGCTGCTCGCCGGCGAGCCGGTGGCCGCGATCGGCTGTGCCAGTGGCTTGCCGCTCAAGATCGACTCTGGTGCACACGTGCTGGGTACGCGCAGCGACGTGGCCGACTACTTCCTGCTCGACTCGGACACGTTCCAGGGCTCGAGCGGCTCGGGCCTGTTCGACGTCAACGGCTCGCTGCTGGGCGTGCTGGTGCGCGGCGGTGAGGACTACACCGATCGCAGCAACGCGACGTGCAAGGTGCCCAAGGTGGTGAGCTGGCCGATGGACGCCGGTCCGCCGCGCGCGATCGGCGAGGAGGCCACCTACGTGCAGCGCGCGCTGAACGGCCTGTGCGCCGAGGCGCAGTGGCCGAGCGAGCGCCTGTGCAACAAGCCCGCGAGCTGCGGCGACGGCATCTGCAACGACCGAGAGACGCAGCTCAACTGCGCCCAGGACTGCGCCTGCAAGGACTGCCCCCCCAGGCAGCTACGCGGCAAGTCCGGCAAGATCGACAAGGGCTCGCTCGACCCCAACGGCTGCGCGCTCGCGCGAGACGGAAGTGCGAGCGGC
>DASUME010000273.1:0-15197 GCA_036277895.1 Polyangiales bacterium | reverse complement strand
CGAGCGGAAGTTCTGCGGCGCCACGTTCACCGCGGCGAGCTCCGCGGGTGTGATGGCGTAGTTCCAGGTCGGGCGCGCGGTCTGCGTGAGCTGCGTGTTGTGCACCGCCGAGATGCCGAACTCGACCGCGTAGTCGAGCACGATGCGCGCGGTGTTCGGCAGCGTGGCAAACGGAACCGCGTTGGCCACGCTGAGCGCGGTCGCATCCTGCGGCCGCACCGCGCCGGTATTCTCTTCGCGCCGAACGAGCAACATGCGCCGCGAGCCGGGCAGGGCCGCATTGGCGCGCAGGCGCGCGAATTCCGGGTTCAGGTCGGACTCCAGGCCGTAATGAATGCGCGAGACGGGAGCGACCGCGGTCCAGGCCGTGGTCTCGACGCACGTCGGCAGCGCCGCAGTCAGCGGGATCGACGGCTGCGTGCCCGGCGCCCAGGCGCCGCCGGCGGCTGCGATCTGGCGGAAATAGAAGCGTCCGCCGTGCTCGACGCGCACCATGCGGCCGGCGCTGAACGTGCTCCGGAACAGGAGATAGTTCTCGGTCGCGGCACCGTTGTTCGCCTGGGGCGTGAAGAAGCTGCGGCGGAACGACTCGGTGGTCGACTGCAGCACGATCGTCTGGCGGTCGGTGAACAGCGGCGCGGTGAGGTACGCGTCCGAGGTCGTGAAGTTGCCGAACATCGTCAGGTCGTCGAACGCCACCCGGTTGGCGCCGATCAGCGTCTGCACGTCGGCGCCGCTGCTCGCGTAGTTGCTGGGGTTGTACTCGACGCTGCGGCTCGGCCCGACGGTGAGCGCCTGGAAGTGCTGGATCGCGTTGTCGGTCGCACCCGCGCCGGCGGCGGGCAGCGCGCCCGTGCAGTTGGGCAGGAGCGCGGTCGTCGGCGCGGCCAGGTAGCCGGCGCGCGCGACGTCGCGGCGGATCTGCTCCATCGCCGAGCGCAGCGACATCTGCAGATCCGACACCGACATCTGCTGTGCGTACGAGCGCGCGCTGATGCCGTTCAAGTAGTAGACGCCCGCCACCGCGAACGCGCCGGCGATCATCGCGATCATCAGCTCCACCAGCGTGAAGCCCGCGCGCTTGCTGCTCATGGCCATCCCGGCTCCTTCCAGGTGACCACGCTGGAGAGGTAGGTCTTGCGGAAGCGCGCGGAGATGACGGGATCGTTCAGCTCCGCAGCCGAGAGCGGTCCGCTACGGCAGGTACGCGCGGTGCGATTGGAATCGTTGCCGGCGCGGTACCACCACACGCGCACGTCGACGCGCACCGAGGTGATGTCAGTCGCCACGTTCGAGGTGCGCGTGTTCTGGTCGTACGCCTGCGCCACCGTCAGCCGAATGTTGGTGCAGTAGAACGCCAGCGGGTCGCCGTTGGCCTGGGTGATGAACTCGCTGCGCGTGTCGTAGCCGTTGAGCTCCGCGGCCGCCGACTCGGGCCAGGTCGTGGCGGGCACGAACCAGGTGCCGGGTGCGGTGGTGACGTTGTTGAGCCAGGCGTTGTTGCTGGCCACGAGGTCGCCCGCGCCATTCGCGATCCAGCGCCTGCCGTCGCGCTTGATGCGCTCGATCCAGGTGCTCGCGACGTTGACCGCGGTCGACATCTCGTTGGCGTCCTGGTTCGCGCGCACGGACGCGCCCTGCATGGCGACGATGCCGGTGGCGCCGATGGTCATCACGACCACCGCCGTCATCACTTCGATCAGGGTGTAACCAGCGCGCTTCATCGCAACGACCTCGGGGAGCCGCCCTGGGGGAACAGCACGCGGTGCACCTTCTGCGCGGCGTTGGTGCCAGGCGGGTCGGCGCCGGAGACGAGCGCGAAGACGTAACCGCCCGCCACGACGCCGGCGGTCATCTCGACGAGCGCGCTGCCTGCGGGCGGATCGGTGCCGCCGCTGCCGGTCATCATCACACCACTGGGCTGAAAGCAGAGTGCTCGATTGAGCGACGAGTAGCTGGTGATGCTGCCGTCGACCGCCTCTTCGCGGAGGGTGATCACGCGCGTGCTTCCCGACTCGTTGGCCAGCTGCAAGCTCTCCACGCAGCGCGAGGTCGCGAGGTTGGTGGCGCAGTCCGCGGCGACCGTGTTCCAAGCGGTGAGCGCGCAGCTGTTGGTTGGACCGCGCAGCAGCTGCACCGTGCCAGCGACCGTGCCCGTGCCTGGCTTGATCCAGAGCAGGTGCGCGCGCAGGTAGCCAAACGTATCCGCGCGTGCGCGGCGCCCGATCCGGATCAGCTCCCGCGTTGCCAGTCCCACGCGGCGATCGGCCATCGCGCGGCTGAAGCCCGGCGTGAACGCCAGCACGCTGACCGCGATGATCATCACGATCATCATCAGCTCGATCAGCGTGTAGCCGCTGCGAGCACCTCGTGGTCTGTCTCTGGCGCGCCCCATCCGGCCGCGCTCAGTGCAAGCCACGTACCCCGCGTCCGAGGGCAGCAAGTCCGCGGAAGCACGAGCGCAGGGATCGCCACCGCTCTGCACACGCTGCGGACCCTACGCAAACAGTTGCGAGCACTTCGTCCCTTGACAGAGGGGCGTAGAGCAGATATCCCACTCGCCCTTCCACAAGGGTTTTCGCGAAAGTGGCGGAATTGGCAGACGCGCTGGATTCAGGTTCCAGTGGGGTAACACTCGTGGAGGTTCGAGTCCTCTCTTTCGCACTACGACACTAATCCCTGAACACGAGACCCCCGAGTGAAAGCCCGGGGGTTTCGTGTTTAAGAGCCCGAAGCGCGCGCTACGCACGACGGAAAGTCGCCGCCGGACTCGGCAGGCGGCTCACAGCGTGCGCAGCATCGACTCGAAGCGAGCTTCGGCGTCGTAGCTCGCGAGCTCGCTGGCGATGCGCTGGGCGGCCTGGCAGTAGCGGTCGTCTTCGAGCAGCTGCGTGGCGGCGTCGTGGACTGCGTCTGCGGTGAGTGAGTCGGAGCGCAGCAGGATGCCGGCGCCGGCGTCGCGCACGGAGGTCATCGCGAGGTACTGGTCGAGGTTGGACGCGATGCCGAGCACGGGCTTGCCTTCGCGCAGCGCCTGGTAGCCGGTGGAGCTGCCGCCGTTGCAGACCACGAAGGCCGACCGCCGTGCCGCCTCGCTGCCGGGCAAGTACTTGGCCGCCATGACGTGGCTGCCCATGCTCGACGAGCGCCCGGCCGTGCTTACCATCGTCGGCAGGTCGAGCTTCGTGAGCGCGTCGAGCACCATCGGCAGTCGATCGTTGCGGCCCGACGAGCCCATCGTGACGTACACCGCGCGCGCGCCGAGCGAGCGTTGCCACCAGTCGGGCGGCGGCAACGCGGGCTCCCACAACACCGGCCCGAGGAAGAGCTCGTTCGCCTGCGTTGAAGCCAGCGGCGTGATGCCGGGCACGTCCGGGAACATCACGCGGTCGCCGGACATCAGCACGTCGACCAGATCGCCCAGAGGCGTGAGCCCGTACTGCTTGCGAAGCGCATTCACCGGCGCCGCGAACCACTGCAGCACGCGCGGCATCGCCTTCGGGAAGTACTGCGCTGCCAGCCGCGCACCGAGCAGCTTCACGACCGGGTGCTCGGGCAAGGGCCACTCGCGCTCCATCGCGCGGCTCCAGTACGCGTTGATCAGCGCCGCGTACGGGATGCCCGCGTGCGGCGCGCTCACCGTCAGGCTGAAGCGCAAGTCCCCCACCACCACGTCCGGCTTCACGCTATGGAACAGCGCCAGCTCTTCCTCGACATAACGCGCGAGCACGCCCTTGCTGTACAAGCGTTGACCACGCTCGAGCCGCCGCAGCGCATGCTCGTAGGTGTAGATCGTGTGCTGGACGAACGACGTCCCTGCGAAGATGAGCGGCTCGAAGTGCGCGCTCGCGAAGTGCACCTCGTAGCTGTCGCGCGGCAGCGCGTGCGCGAGCTTCACCAGCCGTACCACCTGCGCCAGCGTGATGTCCTCGACCACGAACAGCACACGCTTCACGCCGCGCTCCGCCGCAGCACCATTGCGCCGCCACACAAGCCGCACAGGCCCATCATCACCAGCCACACGCACGGTAACAGCCAGTCGAGCGCGCTGCCGCCGCGCCACAGCGAGTGCTCCAGCGCCACCAGCCCCCAACGCACCGGGCTCAAGCCGCCCAGCGAGACCAGCCAGCTCGGCATGATCATGCGCGGCACCATGATGCCGCCGATCATGCCCAGCACGAGCAGGCTGCCCCAGCCCGCGCCCGCCACCGCCTGCTCGCTCGAGCCCATGGTGCTGATCGCGGCCATGATGCCGGTGAAGCAGAACGTCAGCGCCACCACGGCCATGGCCAGCCCGAGCGCGCTCTCCAGCCGCACGCCGAAGCCGAGCAACGCCCCCGCCAGGATCGCGACCGCGATCGCCAGGCACGCGCTGAAGCACGCCAGCGCCTTGCCGGTGAGGATCTGCCAGTCCGAGATCGGCAAGCTGCGCAGCCGGCGCAGCGTGCCCGCGCGCTTCTCGCTCGCGAGCGAGATCGCGAACGCCGCCGCGCAGCCGATCAGGCCCCAGAGCACGGCGGCCGGCGTCACCAGCTCGGCCGCGCTCGGCGTGGCGTGCAGCGAGGCGGCCTGCACCACCTTCACGGCGCTGCGCGGATCGCTCATCAGCTCGTCCTCGATCGCGCGCGAGAGCCCGGCCTCCAGCAACAGGCCCTTCACGTAGCCCGCCTCACGGCGCCGGCTCGGGTCGGCCTCCACGTGCATCACCTCGGCGGTGCCCGCGTACCAGTCCGGCACGGCGCCGAAGCCCTTCTGCAGCACCACCACCGCGTCGATGTCGCCGTGCTGGAGCGAGGCGCGCGCCGCGTCGAGCCCGGACTCGTGCACGGTCAGCGTGCCGGCAGCCATCAGCCGCGCCACGTAGTTGCGCGCTTCCGGGGAACGATCGAGATCCGCCAGGCCCACGGTCAGCGCGAGATCGTCACGCGACGACCAGCGCTCCAGCACCGCGCCCAGGAACAGCGCGAACAAGATCGGGAAGGCCGCGATCCAGAACAGCCCCGCGTGATCGCGCAGCACCAGCCGCAGATCCTTGAGGGCGATGGTGACGATCGCGCTCATGGGTACGGCGAGTCCGCGTCGCTCTCGGGCACGGCGCGCGTCGCCACCACCGCGCCGTCGCGCAGCAGCGTGAACTGCTCGCAGAGCGCGGCCACCTCCTCCAGCCGATGGGTGCTCAAGAGCAGCGCCACGCCGCGCCGCTTGGAGTCCGACAGCACCTCCAGCAGGTGCGCGCGCGAGTCCTCGTCCACGCCCTCGAACGGCTCGTCGAGCAGCAGCACCGCGGGGGCATGCACGAGCGCGCAGGCCAGGCTCAGCCGCCGGCGCATGCCGCCCGAGTACGTGTTGGCGCGCGCGTCGCGCTGGTCCCAGAGCTCGGTCTGACGCAGGCTCGCTTCCACGCTCGTGCGCAGCGTGGGTCCACGAAGGCCGTGCAGGCGCCCGAACAGCGCGACGTTCTCGAGCGCGCTCAGGTCGTCGTAGACGGCGCCGCTCTGCGGCACGAAGCCCACGCCGCGGCGCGCCCGCTTGTGCGAGGTGCACACGCCCCCGCACAGCGCGCTGCCGTGATCCGCGCGCAGCACGCCGGCCAGCAGGCAAAGCAAGGTGGTCTTGCCCGAGCCGTTCGGGCCGAGCAGCGCCATGCCTTCACCGGCCGCGAGCCGGATCGAGACGTCGCGGAGAACGCGGCGCTCGCCGTACCACTTGCTCAAGTCGCGCGCTTCCAAAGCCCAAGCCAGCTCCATGCCCACAAGCCCTATCACGTCCGCGCCGGAGAGCCCTCGCAAAGTTAGACAAACATTGTTCAACCATGAAATCACGCGGTTCTTTCGCGCCGCCTCGCCGTGGCACACGCGCCCCTCCGCGAAGGCGCGAGCAGCGCGCGCACCCGCTGAACGCTGAGGCTCGAAAGAGATGCTGACGTTGTGGGGTAAAGCGCCGGGCAGACACAAAAAACTGCCCGTCTCGTGCGGAAAGCCCTGCGCCATCCCATGGTCTTGCGGTAGCAATGGTGCCCTTGGGAGCGCGCATGAAGTTTTGGCTTTTCTTGGCGGTCGTCGTCGCGTTGCCGTTCGGCGACGTGGCTCACGCATCGGGTCCGGTCGAGCGCCTGGTGCAGGTGATGCTTCACCCGACCGACCCGAACGTGATGGTCGTGCGCTGGGGCGTCGCGAGCGAGGGTTTCCTGTTCAGCCGCGATGGCGGCAAGACGTTCGCGGCGCTCTGTAGCGCAGCGGTCACGCCGCTCGCGGGCATCGGGCCCGACGCCGGCGTCAGCACCGTCACGCGGGTCTCGTCGAGCGCGGTCAACAGCAACGCGGCCACGCTGCTCGACAGCGACGGACACCTGCAGCTCACGCAGCTGAGCGGCCTGTGGTCGGACGACGGCACGGGCTGCAGCTGGGCGCGCGGGCTGGTCGAGGGCTGGCCCACGTCGCTGGCGCTCGACCCCGTGAACGGCGAGCTGCTCGCGGTGCTGAACGTGTCGAGCGGCGACGGCGCCGCGCGCGAGTCGCGCTCGCGCTTCATGCGCCGCACGAGCGGCAGCTGGAGTCAAGTGGGGGAGCTGGTCGCGCCGGCGGCGGGGCAGCAGGCCTACGGCGGCGAGCTCAAGGTCACCAAGACCGCGAACGGCGCGCGTTACTACGCGTCCGTACCAGTCACCCAGGGCTCGACGACGCAGCAGAGCTGGTACATCGTCAAGTCCGACGACGGCGGCAAGAGCTGGAGCTCGGGCCCGGCGTTGCCGGCGGAGCAGACCGAGTCGTTCTCGCTGGTCGCGGTCGATCCGAACAACCCGGAGCGGCTGCTGGCGGCGAGCACGGACGACGTCGCGGCGGACGTGCTGCTGCTCAGCGAAGACGCCGGGGCGTCGTTTCAGGAGTACGCGCAGCTGCGCGAGCTGACCGGCGTAGCGTTCGGACCGGACGGCGCGGTCTATGTCGGCGACCAGGGCGACGCCGTCGACGCGGGCGGGATCTGGAAGGCCGCACAGCTCGGCCAGCCGCTGACCAAGCTCGCGGGCACCGCCGGCATCGACTGCGTCACTTGGTCGCAGGCCAAGAGCGCCTTCTACGTGTGCCAGGGTGATAGGGTCCGCCTGTTCGACCCGGCGAGCGCGAGCTTCGTCGGCGATGACGTCGTGCGCATCAGCAAGGTCCCCGAGGTGTTGTCGTGCCCCAACGCAGACATCGGCGCGGTCTGCCAGGACCAGCTCAACCTGGGCGCGTCGTGGTGCTGCACGGGGCACTACCCCTGCACGCCGTTCTGCAGCGGCTACGACGTAACGATCAGCAAGACCACCGGGCAGCGCGTGTTCTGCGGCGTGTCGGGCATCGCGTACGACGAGATGGCCGGTCGCAGCTGCGAAATGGAGAGCGCGAACACGGACGGGGGGGTTCCGCCCGTCGACGCCAGCGTGCGCGATGGGAGCGTGCGCGATGCGGGAACGATTGATGCCGGCAAAGTCACGGACGACACGCCGCGGAAGAAGGATGATGGCTGCACGCTGGCTGCGTCGCGCAAGAGCGACGGCGTGCTGATCAGCTTTGCCCTGGCGCTGCTCGCGGGCCGCCTGCGCCGCCGCCGTAAGTGAGGACCCATGAATAGCTTTGCCACCCGCTTCTTGTTCGCGACCTGTCTCGGCGCGCTCGGCTTCGCCTACGCCTGCGGCGATGACGCGCCCAGCAGCGACGATGGTCACGAGCACGACCATGACGCCGCCGCCGAGGCAGACACCGACGATCACACGGACGAAGAGGTGCCGTGCGACGCGAGCTATCCGTCGTTCACGCCCGGCATGTCCGTGAAGGCGGGCGACCTGACGGTGAAGCTGCTGGCGGTCAAGCCCGAGCCGCCGCGCCAGAAGGTGAAGAACGACTGGGTGCTTCAGGTCGTCGATGCGAGTGGCGCGACCGTCAGCGGCATCACGCTCGCCAACGCGAGCTCGTACATGCCCGTGCACCGCCATGGCGGCCGCACCAAGCCCACGAGCGCGGCCGGCAGCGAGCCCGCAACCGTGCAGCTCAACGACATCGACTTCATCATGCGGGGTCCCTGGCAGGTGATCTTCGACGTGCAGCAGAACGGCGCCAAGGCTGCCACCGCCACGCTGCAGATCTGCGTCGAGTGAACGTGCAGACGCGCTTCGTGTTGATCGCCGGCGTGCTCGCCACGAGCGCGCTCGGCTGTGGCGAGGACTCGCCGGCGAGGCCGGTGCCGGACGCGGGCAGCGTGGCGCTGCCGCCGCGGCTCAGCGTCGCGGAGCTGCAGAACCCGGAGACGTGCAAGACCTGCCACCCGAGCCAGTACGCCGAGTGGGCGGGCAGCATGCACGCCTATGCCTCCAACGATCCAGTCTTCCTGGCGATGAACAAGCGCGGGCAGCGTGAGACCAACGGCGCGCTCGGCAAGTTCTGCATCCAGTGCCACGCGCCGATGGCGGTGCGCACCAACCTCACCACCGACGGCCTGAACATCGAGTCGCTGCCCAAGGCCGTGCAGGGCGTCACCTGCTACTTCTGCCACAACGCGACCGGCGCCGGCAGCGACCACTTCAACGCCAACGTCACGCTCGCCAACGACGACATCATGCGCGGCGCGATCAAGGATCCGGTCGATCCCGGCGTGCACGGCGTCGCCTACAACGAGGGCCACGACAACCGCAAGATGGCGGCCTCCGAGCTGTGCGGCTCCTGCCACGACGTGGTCAACGACAAGGGCGCGCACATCGAGCAGACGTTCGCCGAGTACGAGGCGACGTACTTCAGCATCGCCAAGAGCGGGAACAACGGCGGCGACACCTGCCAGGGCTGCCACATGCCGGCGCTCGGCGCGAAGACGGAGGTCGCGCAGGTGCCGAGCCTCAAGCTGCCCAAGCGGGACCGCCACGAGCACAGGTGGCCCGCGGTCGACGTGGCGCTCACCGACTTCCCGGACAGCGAGCTGCACCGGCACGAGACCGAGTGCGCGCTCTCCGAGGATGGTGCGTACATCTTCGAGCTGCTGCACGACGGCGCGGGCGGCTTCGACATCGCGATCGAGACCACCGCGGGCCACGCGCAGCCGAGCGGCGTCTCGCAAGACCGCCGCTTCTGGCTGGAGGCGATCGCCTACGACGCGAACGACAACGTGCTCTGGCAGAGCGGCGTGATCGACGACGGTGAGCGCGAGGAGTACCCGCTGCTCGACCCCAAGCACGACTCGCAGCTGTGCATCTTCCGCAACGTGTTCGAGAACGAGCGCGGCGACGAAGTGCACATGTTCTGGGAGGCCGCGAAGCTGCGCGAGAACGACTCGCGCCTGCTCCCGATCGCGGTCGACCCGCTCGCCAACCACGTCGCACGCTGCTCGTACAAGACGCCCGGCCGGGTGGTGCCGGCGAGGCTGAGTATCCGCCTGCGCATGCGCCCGATCAGCGTCACCGTGCTGCAGGACCTGGTCGCCTCGGGTGATCTCGATCCGCTGCTGATCCCGAAGATGCCGACCTTCACGCTGCACTCGACCGCGGTCGACTGGAAGCCGTCCGATGGCGACGCGCTGCGCAACCCAGCTGCCAAGCCCTGGCCGATCACTTGCGACTGAGCGCTGAACGTTGACCTGATCGGTCAGCGTATGCGCCCTGCACGCCGTGACATGCCCTCGCTGATAGTGAAGGCTCTTTCACTAGGATTTTATTGACGTTCCGCCGCTGTTTGACCCTCGCGGAAAGCTTGCCCGTATCGAGCGTGCTGGTTACACCGCGGCGAGGGAGGCACGAACGGATGGTACGCAGCAGCTACGACGTCGTGGTGGTCGGAGCAGGGCCGGTGGGGTCCGTCGCGGCGGTGGCCGCAGCGCGCACTGGGCAGCGTGTCCTCCTGCTCGAGGCCAACCCCGAGGCGGCCAATCGCTTCGCGGGGGAGTGGCTCCATCCCACCGGCGTCGCGGTGCTCGATCGCCTGCGCATCGGTCGCCTCGAGGGCGGCGAAGCGCGCACCGGCTACGGCTTCGTGGTGTTCCCCGATGACGGCAGCGAGCCGATCGAGCTGCCGTACCCCGCGGGCCACGTGGCCCTCGCGTGCGAGCACTCGCGCATCGTCGAGAGCATCCGCGAGCGCGCGATCGCGCTGCCCGAGGTCGAGTACCTGCCGCACGCCCGCGTCACGAACATCGCTGGCCACGACGTCAGCTTTAAGGTGAAGAACCGCGAGCACACCGTGCGCGCGGGCCGCATCATCGGCGCCGACGGCCGCGCCTCGGTCGCGCGCAAGGCGCTCGGCCTCGGCAACGGCCAGGCGATCTCGTACATGGGCTCGGTCGAGCTGCGCGGCGTCGAGCTGCCGGTCGAGGGCTACGGCCACGTGGTGCTCGGCGGCCCTGGTCCGGTGCTGCTCTATCGCATCGGCCCGGATCTGATCCGCGGCTGCTTCGACGTGCCGCTCTCGTTCGACGCCAGCCGCCGCAACCCGGCGTTCCTCTGGGACGGCTACGCGGCCGTGATCCCCGAGCGCCTGCGCGGTGCGTTCCGCGACGCGCTGGAGCGCGGCCCGGTCGGCTGGGCGGTCAACCGCTTCGCGCCGCGTGCGCTCTACGGCCGCGACGCGATCACGCTGGCGGGCGACGCGGTGGGGCACTTCCACCCGCTCACGGCCGCCGGCATGACGCTCGGCTTCCTCGATGCCGAGCTCGCGGGCTCGGGCGTGCCGCTCAAGGAGTACCAGAAGCAGCGCGAGAAGGAGAGCTACGTGCCCGAGCTGCTCTCCAACGCGCTCTATCACGTGTTCGCGCGCGAAGACGCCAGCGCCGCCGCGATCCGCAGCGCCACCTGGAAGGTGTGGAAGCAGAGCCGCTTCGAGCGTGAGCGCACGATGCGCATCCTGATGGGCGCCGAGCCGCGGCGCAGCTCGTTCGGCGTGGTGTTCTCGCGCATCGCGCTGAGCGCGTTCGGCTCCAGCATCAAGGAGCTCGGGCAGACCAGGCGCCTGCGCGACTTCGGCCACACGCTGGTGTCGTACCGCGAGTGGATGCAGTGGCCCGCGGCCAACTTCGTGCCCTCGCGCGGTCGCAAGGTGTACCGCATGAAGAGCACCTCGGATCGCCCGCTGCCGATGCGTGTGCCGGGGCTGCGCATGGTCAAGGTCGAGCCGCTGAGCGTGCCCGTCGTCGAGGTGCCGGTGCTGGCGAGCGAGAAGGGCACCGTCTCCGAGGCGCTGTCGCTCGCGGGCGATGCGCTGCTGGTCGAGCTGCGCCGCCTACACGAGCGCATCGGCAAGGCGCCGGACTGGGCGCTGCTGCGCCGCGCCACGCGCATCGTGTCCGCGATCGACGCCGCCGACCTCGGCACCAGCATGCAGGCGCGCATGCGGCTCGCGAAGCGCCCGATGGCGCGCGTGGGCATCTCGCGTTTGGTCGCCGCGTACGAGGCCGAGCCGCACGTGATCCGCGCCAGCGACTTCGCGAACTTCGTGCTCAGCATCCTCACGCCGGACGAGGGCGAGACGATCGATCGCCTGGAAGACGGCGTGCGCCACCTGCTGGCCTGCCAGCGCACGAGCGGCGGCTTCGCGCCGTGGCCCACGCTCCACGCGGGCGCGGACTACCTGACCACCGAGCTCGCTTGCCGCGCGCTCGCACGCTGCCGCGATCGCTACGGCGACGACGGCGCGCTGCGCTACGACGAGGCGCTGCGGCGCGCGAGCCGCTTCCTGCTCGCCACCCAGCGCAAGGACGGCGGCTGGCCGGCCTCGGAGACCGAGGGCGCGCTGACCAACACCGTGCACGCGATGCGCTCGCTGGTCGCCACCGGCGCGCTGCCTTCGTCGCCTTCGCTGCGTCGCGCCGCGCGCTACCTGTGCGCGCAGCAGCACGCAGACGGCACCTGGCATGCGCGCACGGACGAGCGCGCGGGCTCACCCGAGCTGACGGCGCGCTCGGTGCTGGCGCTGCTCACCGTTCCGGGTCCGCACTGGGGCGCGATCCAGCGCGCCGTGCCGCACCTGGTCTCGTTGCTCAGCGACACGATCAGCGAGGACGTGCGCGGTGGTGGCGACAGCTGGGACCGCTGCTGCGACGTGGTCGACGCGCTCGCGGGCTGGGAGCAGCGCCGCCGCGCCCGCCCGCGCGCCGAGGGCGTGAAGGTGGAGGGCGACGACTGGACGTTCTGCAAGCAGAGCCTGGTCGCGGTCTCGCGCACGTTCTCGAAGCCGATCCAGATGCTGCCGGGCGACCTCGAGGTGGCGGTCACGTGCGGCTACCTGCTGTGCCGGATCGCGGACACGATCGAGGATCACCCGGCGGTGCCGCGCGGGCTCAAGGACGGCATGTTCGAGATGTTCCTCGGCACGCTCGAGCATCGCGGGGAAGCGCAGAAGCTGGCCAGCGCGTTCGAGGAGATCGAGGGCGACGACGCGGAGCTGAACGCGGCGCGCAACTTCCCGCGCGTGATGCGCGTGTTCCACAAGCTGCCCGAGAGCATGCAGGTGATCGTGTCGCGCTGGACCGCCGAGATGGCGCGCGGCATGAGCCTGTACACGCACCGCGAGCCCGGCGCGGACGGCTTCGTGGCGCTCTACACCACCGAAGATCTGGAGCGCTACTGCTACTACGTCGCGGGCACGGTCGGGCACATGCTGACCGAGCTTTTCATCGACGAGCTGGGTGACAAGATGGATCCCGAGACCACGTCGGACCTGCGCCACCACGCGGAGTCGTTCGGCGCCGGTCTGCAGCTGGTGAACATCCTGAAGGACGTCACCGACGACCGCGCGCGCCGCTGGTCGTTCATCCCGCGCGCGGCCTGCGAGCGTGTCGGCCTCGGCATCGACAACCTGGTGGACCCGAGCGTGCGCGACCGTGCGCACGACGCGGTGGCGCCGCTGCTCGACCTGGCGCGCGTGAAGCTCGATCGCGCGCTGGAGTACGCACTCTCGCTGCCCGCGGACGAGAAGGGCGTGCGCCTGTTCTGCCTCTTGCCGCTCTGGATGGCGGCGCTCACGCTGGTGCATGCGCGCGGCAACGACGCGATGTTCGTGGTCGGCGAAGAGGTGAAGATCTCGCGCCAGGCCGTCGAGCAGGTGATCGCCGACTGCATGATGAACGTCGGTGACGACGACTACCTACGCGCTCGCTACTACGAGCTCTGGGAGCCGGTCGTGATCGCAGAACGCCGCGCCTAAACGACCACTCAGGAGAGCGCCATGGAGTCAACAGTCGTTCAAACCGACACGAAGTCCAACGCGCTCGACCGAGCGATCTCGCGTGCCATCGGGCACCTGACAGGCACGCAGGACGCGAGCGGCGCGTGGCTCGGCGACTACGGTGGCCCGATGTTCCTGGTGCCGCTGTACCTCGCCACTTGCTACGGCACCGGCGCGCCGCTCGACGCGCGCGATCGCGACGAGCTGATCCGCTACCTGCGCAACACGCAGAACGACGACGGCGGCTGGGGGCTCCACATCGAGAGCCACAGCTACCAGTTCACGAGCACGATCATCTACGCGGTGCTGCGTCTGTACGACGTGCCGGCGGATGATCCCGCGCTGGTCCGCGCGCGCCACTTCGTGCGCGACAACGGCGGGCCGCTCGCCGCCGCATCCTGGGGCAAGTTCTGCCTCGCGCTGCTCAACCTTTACGACTACCGCGGCATGAACCCGGTGCCGCCCGAGCTCTGGATCCTGCCCACGCAGCTGCCGTTTCATCCGTCGCGCATGTGGTGCCACGCGCGCATGGTCTACATGCCGATGTCGTACCTCTACGGCGCGCGCGTGCAGATGCCGGTGGACGACAGGGTCCGGGCCATCCGCAGCGAGCTGTACGACGTGCCCTACGCGCAGGTCGACTGGGAGAGCGGCCGCGACAAGGTCGCCGCCAGCGACGACTACACGCCGCTCAGCGAGCTCGCCAAGCTCGCCAACAAGGCGATGCACGTGCACGAAGCGCTGCCCTACAAGCCGCTGCGCGCGCGCGCACTGCGCGAAGTGTTGGAGCAGATCGATCACGAGGATCGCAACACCGACTACGTCTGCCTCGGGCCGGTCAACAAGCCCTACAACATGTGGGTCTGGCACCACGCGCGCCGCGGTGGCCCCGAGTTCCAGCGCCACGTGCAGAAGCTACCCGAGTACCTGTGGCGCGCCGAGGACGGCACCAAGGTGCAGGGCTACCACTCCTCGCAGGTGTGGGACACGTCGTTCGCCGTGCAGGCGCTGGTCGCGAGCGGCGAGCCGTGCGCCGACGCGCTCGAGCGCGCCAACCGCTACCTCGACCGGAACCAGGTCAAGCGCGACCTGCCGCTGCGCGAGCGCTCCTACCGCGATCCCACGCGCGGCGGCTGGGGCTTCTCCAACAAGGACAACGGCTGGATCGTCAGCGACTGCACCGCCGAGGCCCTGCGCGCCACGCTCGACGCCCGCCCGCGGGTGCGTCAGCCGATCAGCCAGGAAGACCTGCGCGCCGCGGTGGGCTACCTGCTCTGGAGCCAGCACACGGATGGCGGCTGGGCGAGCTACGAGCCACCGCGCACCGGCCCCTGGCTGGAGAAGCTCAACGTCGCGAGCGTGTTCGGCGACATCATGATCGACTACACGTACGTCGAGTGCACGGCGTCTTCGATCATGGGCCTCGCGCAGTACCTCGAGGCGTTCCCGGACGACGCCGTACGGCCGCAGATCGAAGACGCGATCGAGCGTGGCCGTGACTACCTGTTCACCCGCCAGCGCGACGACGGCTCGTGGGAAGGCTGCTGGGGCATCTGCTTCACCTACGGCACGTGGTTTGCGCTCGAGGGACTGCAGGCAGCGGGGGTGCCGGCCGACGACGCGCGGATCAAGCGCGCGGTCTCGTTCCTGGAGCAGCACCAGCAGGCGGACGGCGGCTGGGGTGAGACCGCAGAGAGCAACTACGCCCGCCGGTATGTGCACGCGGAGAGCGGACAGGCCGTGATGACCGCGTGGGCCGTGCTGGGCCTGATCGCGGCGGGGCGCGGTCAATCACCCGCGGTGCAGCGTGGCGTGCAGTTCCTGATCGAGCGCCAGCGCGCAGACGGAAGCTACCCGCCCGAGCGCATCGCCGGCATGTTCAACAAGACCTGCGCCATCCACTACGACAACTACACCAAGGTCTTCCCGCTCTGGGCCCTCGCCCACGCGCGCGCTGCGCATTGACGAACCGGGGAGGGCACGCGCCCTCCCCGCCCCAACGGCAAAGCCGTCGGGGGC